>JBIJED010000104.1:0-8158 GCA_044343785.1 Azospirillales bacterium
GAAGAGCTCGACCGCCGCCCCCGACAGCGCGGTCGAGGTGTGCATCGGGGCGAGGTGGACGACCGTCGTCGCCACCGCGCCCATTTCCTCGGCCAGTTCGGTGACCGCCGTCTCCGCCGCCGTGGCGCCGGGCTCGATCATCCCGCGCGGGATCTCGATCTGCCAGGATCGGGTGGCATGGCGAAAATGTCGCAGCAGGAGAACGCGTCCCTCCATGACCGGGAGCACCGCCGCACCCGAACGCCCGCCGAACCCGGGGCGCCCGATCCGGTGGTGGATCACCCGCGTTCCATCGGCATAGGTGATCGCGTCGCGCATCAGGAAGAGGTAGGGGTCCTCGTAGTGGACGCCGACCGTCGCCCAGTCGCGCGGCAGGCCCCGCGCCTCCAGCCGGTCACCGACGGTCGCCTCGATCGCCGCGATGCCGGCCGGGTCGAGGGCCACGACGGCGCCGCCCGGGGGGCTCGCGAACTGCTCGGGATGCGCCGCGGCGAGGGCGAGATAGCGGGCGATGCGATCCGGGCGACCGGTCATCGCGGGTCAGTGCGCGTGGCCGTGGCCGCCGTGCGCGGGGTCGTCATGGCCGTGGTCCCCGTGCCCGCCGTGCCCGTGACCACCGGAACCGCCCGTGTCGGGAACGACGCCGCCGCTCATCAGCCCGACGATGGCGAGCGCGACGACCGCCGTGGCGATCAGCAGCGAGACGACCATGGAACACCTCCGGAACCCATGCGTCGACCGTGCCTCACCGGGTGCGGCGGCGCAAGCGTCCGCGCGGTGATCCATGGTGGCCGCGTCGCCGCCGCGGTATCATCCCGCCCGAAGGTGTACGAGACGTCCCGCCAGGAGTTCCGATCCGCATGCGGCTTTCCATTGTTCTCACCGCCGCGGTCATCGCCGTCGCCGGTCCCGTCGCCGCCGCCGATGCTCCCGCGCCGTCGCCGGCGACGCGCAACGCGCCGCCGCCGAAATCCGATCAGGAGATCCGCGCCGAGAAGGGCTGGCAGACGACCGAGGAGACGGCCGCCGGCGACGGTCGGGTGATCCGCGTCTTCGCCGACAGCTTTCCGGCCGAGAACAACATCGGCACCGAGGAGATGATCGCGACGCTGTCGATCCGCTGCTACGCGGACAGGCAGCTGATGATCAACTTCATGACGACCGTCAATCTCGCGACCCTCGACCAGATCCAGCGTTTCGAGCCCTTCGCCATCGAATACCGGATCGACGGCCAGCGGCGGACCTCGGCCCCCGGCACGCTCGTCCTGCCGCAGGTGATGATGTTCCGCGAAGCCCGGGACGCGCAGGCGTTCGCCGCCGCCGTCGCCGGCGCGCGCCGCTCCATCGAGGTCGATGCGGTGACCCGCGTCGTGCGCATGCCCGGCCGGTTCGCGGTGACGAACGTGGCCGCGACGATGAAGCCCGTCATCGAGGGCTGCGGGCGTCCGCCGACGAGCTGACCCGCTCACCCGAAAGGACGACCCCGCCTGCCTCGCCCGGACCGGCCGGCACCGGGGGTCGGCGTCAAGCGATCGTTAACCATGATCGGCGAGCCTCGACCGTCGTCGGGTGGAGGAGGTCGTCGCGTGGGCACCATCGGATCCGGTCGAGCGCCGGTCTTCGGCATCCCCGTCGTCCGGCGGCTCGCCCGACGGATGGGGCTGGCGGCCCGCCCCGGAGCGGGGCCTTTCCCGCCCGAAGCGTCCGCCGGCGACACGCACCCGCCCCGCCGCCGCGTGATGATCATCGAGGACGACGCCATCGTCCGCCTCGGCCTTCAGGCCGTGCTCGAGGATCGGGGCGACGAGGTGATCTTGGCGGGCTCCGCCGCGGAGGCGCTGGCCCGCCTCGCCGAGGGGGCCGCGGCCCCGGACGTCATCGTCGCCGACTATCGCCTCGGTGCCGGGGAGATGGGGACGGACGCCATCCGCCGGGTCCGGGACGCCGTGGGGCGGGCGATCCCCGGCGTGCTCCTGACGGGCGAGGCGGCCTGCGATCTCCGCGAGGAGGCGGCCCGCCAGGACCTTCTCGTGGCCAGCAAGCCGATCGGGTCGCGGGAGCTGGGCCGCGTCATCGGCCTCGCGATGGCGTCCTGACGCAAGGTCAGTCGAACAGGGCGTCGATCGCCGCCTGATCGGAGGAGCCCTCGGTCGTGCCGGTCGCGGCGACGCCGTGGACGACACCGCTCCCCTCCCCCACGAGGTTCGTCAGCTCGCGCATCGCGGTGTCGCAGACGTGCCGGAACTCCGACTCCGTACCGCAGACCTCGAGCCGGGCCACCGCATCGGCGATCCGGTCCTCGATCCGGGACACGACCGCGTCGAAGTCGCCACGCACGTGCGGCTCGGCCGCGTCGTAGCACTCGATCGCCAGATCGGCGAACGGCAGCGAGGAGCCGCGGAAATGCTCGGCATAGCTCTTCGGCCGCCACACCTTCAGCTCGTCGAGCATGTCCGGCATGTCCGGCAGCAGCCCGAAGAGCATGATCGCCTCGTTGGCGTGATTGAAGAAATCCGTGCTGAGGAGCGAGCGGTCGTCGATCGTCGTGCCGCCGATCCTGCGCCTCAGGCTCTCGATTCGAGTCGTCCCCTCGGACACCATTCCACAACCGATCCTTGCAACACCGCCGCCACTGGTCCCGAGACGGCTGCCCCGGGGCCCAACGGCCCCGAAGACATCAAGACCCTATCGCAACCCGACATGGTCGCAAGGGATTTGCGCTCAAGACCGCCCGCCGTCGCGCAGGGTCGGGTCCATCACGTCGCGCAGCCAGTCGCCGATCAGGCTGATCGACAGCGTCGTCAGCACGATCACGATGCCGGGGAAGACGGCGATCCACCACGCGTTCAGAAGGAAGTCCCGCCCCTCGCCGAGAAGCTGGCCGAGGCTGGTCAGCGGCGGCTGGATGCCGAGGCCGAGGAAGCTAAGGCCTGTCTCCAGAAGGATCGTCTGGGGGAAGTTGAGCGTGAACTGGACGATCAGCACACCGGCCACGTTGGGCAGCAGGTGACGCAGGTAGAGCCGCAGCGGCGAGGCGCCGAGTGCCTTCACGGCCTTGGCGTAGGGCTGGCTGGCGGCCGAGAGGACGACCCCGCGGGCGAGCCGCGCGTAGTTCTCCCAGCCGTTCAGCCCCATGAGCACCACGAACAGGGTGATCGAGTTCCCGAAGAACGCGAGCAGCGTCAGCGCGATCAGGATGAAGGGGAGCGACGCCTGGACGTCGACCAGCATCATGATCGCCTCCTCCGCCCAGCCGCGCAGGTGCGCAGCGACGAAGCCGACGGCGGTGCCGATCACGGCGCCGATCAGGGTGCCCGCCAGCGCCACGGCCACCGAGATCCGCGTCGCCATCACGAGCCGCGCGACGATGTCGCGGCCGATCCGGTCGGTGCCGAGCAGATGGCCCTCCGGCCCGCCCAGCCAGGAGGGGGGGCGCAGCCGCAGGCGCAGGTTCTGCGCCGTGGGCGAATGCGGGGAGAGCGCGTCGCCGAACAGGCAGACGCCGACCACCGCGGCGAGCACGAGCATCGCCAGCATCACGAGCGGCGGGACGGCGAGAAGGCGCCTCATGCGTCCACCGAGGCCACGCGGATCCGGGGATCGAGGAGGCCGTAGAGAAGGTCGACGACCAGGTTGGCGATCACCATCGTCGCCGCGATGAGGAGGACGAGCCCCTGCACCACCGCGAGGTCGCGCGCCGCGACCGCGCTCACCAGAAGCCGCCCGACGCCGGGCCAGGCGAAGACCGTCTCGGTCACGATCGCCCCGCCGATCAGGCCGCCCAGCGAGAAGCCGACGACGGTCACGACCGGGATCGCCGCGTTCGGCAGGGCATGGCGCAGGATGCGCCCGCCGGGCGCCACGCCCTTGGCCTGGGCGGTGCGCATGTAGGGCCGGCGCAGCACCTCCAGCATGGAGGAGCGGGTGAACCGCGCGAGCGCGCCCGCGGTCGCGAGGCCGAGCGTGCAGGCGGGCATGATCAGGTGCCAGGCCGTGCCGGTTCCGCTCGACGGGAGCCAGCGCAGCGTCAGCGAGAAGGTGAGGATCATGAGGATCCCGAAGAAGAAGTTCGGGATGGCGAAGCCGAGCACCGCGAAGGCCATCGTCAGCCGGTCGAGCAGCGTGTTCCGCCGCACCGCCGCGAGGATGCCGAGCGGCACGCCGACCGCGAGGGCGAGCGCCAGCGCGACGAAGCCGAGCAGCGCCGTCGCCGGCACCCGCTCGGTCACGAGGTCGATCACGGGGCGCGTGTCGCGCAGCGAGATGCCGAAGTCGCCCTGGAAGACCGCGGCCATGTAGCGGAGGTACTGGACCGGGAGCGGCCGGTCGAGGCCCCAGAGCGTGCGGTAGTGTTCGATCACCTCCGGCTCGCTGTCGGCCGGCAGCAGCGAGACGAGCGGGTCGCCCGACGTCCGGAGGACGACGAAGACGAAGGTCACGACCAGCCAGAGCGTGAGTGCCGTCCGGAACGCCTTCACGCCGAGGAAGCGGAGGCTCACGCCCGGGCCTCCGCGGTGCCCGAACCCGCGCCCGCCACGTCGAACCAGGCCCGCCCGGGGACGGCGGCCAGAAGGGTGCGGGTGTAGTCGTGCCGCGGGTCGGCGAAGACCGCCGCCGTCTCCCCCGTCTCCACGACCTTGCCGCGGTGCATCACCGCGACGCGGTCGCAGATGCGGGCCGCGACCCGCAGGTCGTGCGTGACGAACAGCATCGCGAAACCGAGCCGGCGCTGGAGCCCGTCCAGCAGCGCGAGGATCTGCGCCTGCACCGAGACGTCGAGCGAGGAGACGGGCTCGTCGGCGACCAGGATCCCGGGCTCCACCGCCAGCGCCCGCGCGATGCACAGGCGCTGGCGCTGGCCACCCGAGAACTGGTGCGGGAACCGGTCCCCCGCCTGGGGGTCGAGGCCGACCAGCGCGATCAGACGGCGTGCCCGCTCCATCGCGTCGGAACGGGGGACGCCGTGGATGATCGGCCCCTCGGCGATGGCGTCGACCGCGGTCTGCCGCGGGTCGAGCGAGGCCCAGGGGTCCTGGAAGATGATCTGGATGCGGCGGCGCAGCGGCCGGAAGCGGCGCTCGCCCATGCGCGTCACCTCGTCCCCGCCGAGGCGGATGGCCCCCGCCTCCACGTCGACGAGGCGGAGCAGGCTCTGGGCGAGGGTCGACTTGCCCGATCCGCTCTCCCCCACGAGGCCCAGCGTCTCGCCGGGCGCCAGCGTCATCGAGACCCCGTCCAGCGCCGTCGTGCGCCGCCCGGGGCCGAAGAGCGACCGGCGTGCGAACACCTTGCGCAGCCCCTCGGCCGCGAGCACCGGCTGCGCGTCGGTCGCGGCCCGCGGCGCGCGGGGGACGGGCCGGGGCACGGCGGCGACGAGGGCGCGCGTGTAGGAATGGCGCGGGTCGCCCAGCACGGCGGCGACCGTTCCCGTCTCGACCGTCCGCCCCTTCTGCATCACGACGATGCGGTCCGCGATTTCGGCCACCACGCCGAAATCGTGGGTGATGAAGAGGACGCCGGCACCGTGCCGGGCGCGCAGGTCGCGGATGAGCGACAGGATCTGCGCCTGGGTCGTCACGTCCAGCGCGGTCGTCGGCTCGTCCGCGATCAGGAGCCTGGGCTCCAGCGCCAGCGCCATGGCGATCATCACGCGCTGGCACTGCCCGCCGGAGAGCTGGTGCGGATAGGCGCCGAACACGCGCGCGGGATCGGGAAGGCGCACCTCCTCGAACAGGGCGAGCACCCGCCGCCGCCGCTCGGCCCCGTCGCCCGCGCCGTGGACGCGAAAGACCTCCTCCACCTGCCGGCCGACGCGGTAGAACGGGTTCAGCGCGGCGATCGGCTCCTGGAACACCATGGCGATGTCCCGGCCGTTGAGCCGCAGCCGTTCCGCCCGCGAGAGGGGAAGAAGCTCCCGCCCCGCATAGCGCACGGACCCCGCCGCGACGGCGATGTCGGGGGGCAGCAGGTCCATCACCGCCTGCGCGGTGACCGACTTGCCCGACCCGCTCTCGCCCACCACGCACACGATCTCGCCGGGACGGACCTCCAGCGACAGGTCCTCGACGGCGAAGGGACGGTCGGCCCCGCCGGGCAGGCGGACGGACAGCCCCTCGACCGCGAGGACCGGCGCCGGTCCGGTCAACGGGCGACCTTGAAGTGCGCGGCGTCGAACCGCATCGCCTCGCTCGACGTCGACGTCCACTCGTAGCGCTTCTTGTGGGCGTAGGAGACCACGGTCCGCCACAGGTACATGGCGGGGGTCACGGTCTCCCATTCCTCGACGAGCTGGAGGTAGAGGGCCTTGCGCTTCGCCGGATCGTTCTCGAACTCGAACGCCCGGCCGAGTTCGAGGAACTTCGGCGTCGGGACCCAGGTCTTGTGGCTGGCCGCGACCCGGTTCGACCCGGGACCCCAGTCGATCCAGAGCGGCCGCATCGGATCGCCGCTGAACTCCGACGACATCGACATGTTCAGCAGATGGAACGGCCGGCGGTAGGCGAGGTCGAAGTTCTCGACCACCACCATCTGCACGTTGATGCCCACCTGCTTCCACTGCTCGACCATGATCTCGGCCGCACTCTCGTAGTTGGGGAAGAAGCCGCGGACGATGTGCCAGCGCAGTTCCTGGCCCCTGTAGCCCGAGCGCTGGAGAAGCTGGCGCGCCTGCGCCGGATCGTGGCGCGTGTAGCGGCCCTTGTGCGCGGCGTCGAAATAGGCCGGCCCGTATTCGGGGAAGTTGAAGGGGGCGGTCGGGGTGAAGGTGGCGTTCCCCCAGAGCGCGTCGGTGATCGCGTCCATGTCGATCGCCATCACCATCGCCTTGCGCAGGTCGGCGTTGGTCAGCGGGTTCGCGGGCTGGCCGTCCGGCGCCGGCAGGGTGTCGAACGAGAACATCGGATAGTTCTCGAGCTGGCGGTCCAGCAGCGTCACGTCCGCGTACCGGCGCACCACGTCCCGCTGGTCGAAGGGCACCAGCACGATGAAGTCGAACTCGCCCGAGACGAGGCCGGCGAGGCGGGCCGAGAACTCCGGCACGATCCTGAACGTCAGCGACTTGGCCGGCGGGCGGCCGCCCCAGTAGGCGTCGAACGCCTCGAGCCGGATCGCGTCGCCGGAATTGAAGCTGACGACCCGGTAGGGGCCGGTGCCGATCGGCCGGAGCCCGAACTGGTCGGCGCCCATCCGCAGATAGGCCGCCTTCGGGACGACGTAGGCGATCATGAGCGCGAGCTTGTCCGGCACCGTCGGGTCGGGCGCGGTCGTCTCGATCTCGACCGTCAGCGGCCCCGTCGCCTCCACCCGCTTGAAACCGCGGGCGAAGGTCTTGCCGCGCGGCGCCATCGGCCGGTCGCCCCAGAGCCGCTCGGACGAGAGGGTGAAGGCCACGTCCTCGGCCGTCATCGTCGTGTCGTCGTGGAACCTGACGCCGTCCCGCAGGCTGACGCGCCAGACGGTGGGCGACGTCTGCTCCACCTTCGTGGCGAGCATCGGCTCCTTCTCCACGCCCGCCGGATCGCCGACGAACTTCCTGCGCAGCAGGGTGTCGTAGATCGACGGATGGACGCGCCCGCCCGTGGTGGAGATGCCGTTCACCGGCTCCATCGTGGGCCAGAGGTTGTCCACGGCGATGACGAGGTCCGGCCGGCCGTCGGCCTGTGCGAGGGCCGACCCGGAGGGGGCCAGCGCGAAGACGAGCACGGCGAGGGCCATGCCGAGGAACGAGCGCATCCGATGCCTCCCGAAACGCGAGCCGCCAGCTTAAACCGACGGCGCGAAGGGGCAAGCGCCCCCTTGCTGCCCGAACCCGCTTGCCGGGACCCGTGCAGCGGCGCCACTGTCTGCCCCCTGACGGAACGGAACGGCGAGGAGTGCCCGGGTGCGCATCGCGGAGATGACATGGCGGCAGGTCGAGACCTATCTGAAGGGCGACG
Source organism: Azospirillales bacterium (assembly GCA_044343785.1). Lineage (GTDB taxonomy): Bacteria > Pseudomonadota > Alphaproteobacteria > Azospirillales > Azospirillaceae > CANGXM01. Next base: position 7,935 of record JBIJED010000104.1, read on the forward strand.
ACCGGGCCGTGGTGCCCCTCGGCTCGACCGAACAGCACGCCGACCTGAGCCTGTCGGTCGACAGCATCCTGGCCGAGCGCGTGGCGGTGGAGGCCGCGGCCCCGCTGGGCATCCCGGTCTTCCCGGTCGTCGCCTACGGGATCACGCCCTATTTCTCGGCCTTCCCCGGCACGGTCACGCTTTCGGCCGACACCTACACGCGGGTCGTGCGCGACATCCTGTCG
>JBIJED010000105.1:0-8150 GCA_044343785.1 Azospirillales bacterium
CGGGCGCGGCGCCGCAACGCTGCGGGAGATCGCGGCATGAGGGCGATGCCTCTCTCCATCGGCACGATCCACTTCGTCGGGATCGGCGGCATCGGGATGAGCGGGATCGCCGAGATCCTGCACAATCTCGGCTATTCGGTGCAGGGCTCCGACCTCGCCGACAACGCCAACGTCAAGCGGCTCAGGGGCCACGGCATCCCGGTCGCCATCGGCCACCGGGCGGAGAACCTGGGCGGGGCGACGGTGGTGGTCGTCTCCTCGGCCGTGAAGCGCGAGAATCCCGAGCTGGTCGCCGCGCGCAACGCCCTCCTCCCGGTCGTCCGCCGGGCGTAGATGCTGGCGGAGCTGATGCGCCTGAAGTGGTCGATCGCGATCGGCGGCACCCACGGCAAGACCACGACGACCTCGATGGTCGCCGCCCTCCTCGACGGCGCCGGGCTCGACCCGACGGTCATCAACGGCGGCATCATCAATGCCTACGGCACCAATGCGCGGCTGGGGGCCGGCGAGTGGATGGTGGTCGAGAGCGACGAGAGCGACGGCAGCTTCACCAAGCTGCCGGCGACGATCGCGGTCGTGACCAACATCGACCCCGAGCACATGGACTTCTACGGCACCTTCGACCGGGTGAAGGACGCCTTCGACAGCTTCGTCCAGAACATCCCCTTCTACGGCTTCGCCGCACTCTGCCTCGATCACCCCGAGGTGCAGGCGATGATCCCGCGGGTGTCCGACCGGCGGATCGTGACCTACGGCTTCTCGCCCCAGGCGGACGTGCGCGGGACCAACCTCGAGCTGTCGACCGCCGGCGCCAGCTTCGACGTCGCCTTCTCCGACCGGATGAGCCCCGGCCATCCGGGGATCGAGGGGATGACGCTGCCGATGTTCGGCCAGCACAACGTGCAGAACGCGCTCGCCGCCGTCGCCGTCGGGGCGGAGATGGGGCTGGCGCCGGACGCCATGCGCGCGGCGCTCGCGCGGTTCCAGGGGGTGAAGCGGCGCTTCACCATCACCGGCACGTGGAACGGGGTGACCGTCATCGACGACTACGGCCACCATCCGGTGGAGATCGCGGCGGTCCTGCGCGCCGCGCGGCAGGCGACCCGCGGGCGGGTGATCGCCGTGGTGCAGCCGCACCGCTACACCCGCCTCTCCAGCCTGTTCGGCGAGTTCTGCACCTGCTTCAACGACGCCGACGCGGTCCTGGTGGCCGACGTCTACGCCGCCGGCGAGGCCCCGATCGAGGGCGCCACCCGCGAGGGGCTGGTCGAGGGGCTGACGATGCGCGGCCACCGGCAGGCGATCGCCCTCCCCTCCCCCGAGGCGCTGCCCGCCTACGTGCGCGAGATGGCGCGGCCGGGCGACCTCGTCGTGTGCCTGGGCGCCGGCTCGATCACCGGCTGGGCCAACGCGCTGCCGGCCGACCTCGCCAGGCTCGCGGGAGGGGCCGCATGAGCGCCGCCGCCGTTCCCGCCGGCCACCTGATCGACCGGCTGCCGCCGGTACGCGGCCGGCTGTCGGCGCAGGCGCCGCTGGCACCCCTGACCTGGTTCCGGGTCGGGGGGCCGGCGGAGGTGCTGTTCCGCCCGGCCGACGCCGACGACCTGGCCGCCTTCCTCGCCGCCTGCCCGGCCGACGTGCCGTTGACGGTGATCGGCGTCGCCTCGAACCTCCTCGTGCGCGACGGCGGGGTGCGGGGCGTCGTGGTCCGCCTGCCGCCCGCCTTCGCCGCCATCGCCACCGACGGCGACTGCGTCCTCGCCGGGGCCGCCGCCCTCGACCTGACCGTCGCACGCACCGCGATGGAGGCCGGGATCGGCGGGCTGGAATTCCTGGCCGGCATCCCCGGCACGATCGGCGGGGCCGTCCGCATGAACGGCGGTGCCTACGGGCGCGAGATCAAGGACGTGATCCTGGCCGCGGAGGGCATCGACCGCCGCGGCCGGCGCCTGACGCTCGACCCCGCGATGCTCGGCCTCACCTACCGGCACTCCGGCTTCGGGGCGGACGTGATCGTCACCGCCGCGGTCCTGCGCGGGGAGCCGGGCGATCCGACCGCCATCGGCGCCGCGATCGAGCGCATCCAGCAGGCGCGCGCCGACAGCCAGCCGGTCCGCGCCCGCACCGGCGGCTCGACCTTCGCCAACCCGGACGGCGCCAAGGCGTGGGAGCTGATCGACCGGGCCGGCTGCCGCGGGCTTTCCGTCGGCGGGGCGCAGGTCTCGGAGAAGCACTGCAACTTCCTCCTCAACACCGGAAGTGCCACCGCCGCGGACCTCGAGACGCTGGGCGAGGAGGTGCGCCGACGGGTGCGCGAGACGTCGGGCGTGGAGCTGCGCTGGGAGATCCGGCGCATCGGCGAGCCCCTGCCCGCGGGAGGGGACGCATGAGCCGGACACCCCACGTCGCCGTCCTCCTGGGCGGCTGGTCGGCCGAGCGCGAGGTCTCGCTCGTCTCCGGTGCGGCGGTGGCGAAGGCGCTGGAGGAGCGCGGCTACCGCGTGACCGCGGTCGACGTGCAGCGCGACCTGGACGGGCTGATGCGGGCATTGACGCCCCGCCCGGACGTCGTCTTCAACGCGCTGCACGGTCGCGGGGGCGAGGACGGGACGATCCAGGGCGTCCTCGACTTCCTGGGCGTGCCCTACACCCATTCGGGCGTGCTCGCCTCGGCGATCGCGATGGACAAGCCGACGACCAAGGACGTGCTGCGCGCCCACGGCGTGCGCAGCCCCGAAGGCTGCGTCGTGCGCGCGGCGGCGCTCCTGGCCGAGGATCCGGTCCCGCGGCCCTACGTCGCCAAGCCGACGAACGAGGGATCCACCGTCGGCGTCCGCATCGTGCGGCCGGGCGACAACGCCGTGCCGGTCGACGAGGAGGGCCTTTCGGCCGAGCGGTTCGTGCTGGTGGAGGCGTTCATCGCCGGGCGCGAACTCACCGTCGGCGTGATGGGGGACCGGGCGCTGGCCGTGACCGAGATCCGCACCGGCACCGACATCTTCGACTACACGGCCAAGTACACGGCCGGCCACGCGGTCCACGTCCTGCCGGCGCCGATCCCCGACGCGGTCGCCGACCTCGCGATGGACTGGGCGCTCGTCGCGCACCGGGCGCTGGGCTGCGCGGGCGTGAGCCGCAGCGACTTCCGCTGGGACGAGAGCCGGCCGGGAACCGAAGGCCTGTTCTTCCTGGAGATCAACACCCAGCCCGGGATGACCCCGCTCTCGCTCGTGCCCGAGCAGGCGGCCCACTGCGGGATCGGGTTCGGCGATCTGGTCGAGTGGATGGTGGAGAACGCCGGATGCTCGCCCTGACCCCGACCGCACGCGCCCGGACCAAGCGCCGGCCGACGGGCCGCGGCAAGCGGCCCGCGCGTCGCCCCGCGCGCTGGCGGCCGTTCGTCGCCGCTCTCGGCACGTCCTTGAAGTGGGGGCTGCGGGTCGTCCCGGTCGCCGCGGTCGTGGGCGGTGTCGGCTGGTTCTTCGCCTCCGGCACGGCGCGCGACTGGACCGCGGTGGCGATGGACCGGGCGCTGTGGCTGACGGCCGACGCGGGCCTCAGGGTGGAGGAGGTGCTGGTCGAGGGCCGGGGCGAGACCCGGCGCGACGAGGTGCTGGCGGCGCTCGGCGTCGGACGCGGCGAGCCGATCCTCGCCTTCGACCCGTGGGAGGCCCGGGCCGAGCTCGCGAAGATCCCCTGGATCGAGCGGGTGGAGGTCGAGCGGCGCCTGCCGGACACGATCTTCGTCCGTCTCCACGAGCGCCGGGCCCTGGCGCTGTGGCAGCGCGACGGGCGGATGGTGGTCATCGACGACGACGGCCACGTTCTCACCGATCGGCCGCAGGATCTCTCGCGCTTCCACAATCTGCCGCTCGTGGTCGGTGCCGGGGCCGAGCGGGAGGCCCGCGCCCTCGTGATCGCGCTCCGGGAGCAGCCTGCGCTGGCCGAGCGGGTCGCGGCCGGCATCTGGGTCGGGGCACGCCGCTGGGACCTGCGGCTCGACAACGGGGTGACGGTGCGCCTGCCGGAGACCGGCGTGGTCCCCGCCCTCGCCCGCCTCGCCGCCGCCCAGACCAAGAGCCCCTTCCTCGACCGCGACGTGGTCGCGGTCGACCTGCGCCAGACCGACCGGCTGATCGTCCAGCTCGGCCCCGCCGCGGCCGAACGGATGCGGCCGCCCCAGCCCGCCAACAGGCGCAGTTGAGGACCCGCCGATGAACCTCGCCCTCAATCCGGTCCGGAAGCCCAAGCGGGCGCTGCGCGGCGGCATCGTGGCGGCGCTCGACGTGGGCACCAGCAAGGTCTGCTGCCTGATCGCGCGGGTCGACGAGGCGGGCGTGCCGAAGGTGATCGGCATCGGCCACCACATGTCGGGCGGCGTGCGCGCGGGCACGATCGTGGACATGGACGAGGCCGAGATCGCGATCGGCGCCGCCGTCCAGTCGGCCGAGCAGATGGCCGAGGAGACGATCCGGAGCGTCCTGGTCAACCTGTCCGGCGGGAGGCCCGTCTCGCAGATCGTCGGCGCCGAGGTGGCGATCGGCGGGCGCGAGGTGACCGACGCCGACATGCGCCGGGCGACGCAGCAGACGCGCCACATCCCCATCGGCCCGGACGCGGTGATGGTCCACGCCGTCCCGGTCGGCTACGTGCTCGACGGCGCGAAGGGCATCCGCGACCCGCGCGGCATGGTGGGCGAGCGCCTCGGCGTGCAGCTGCACCTCGTCACCGCCGGCGGGTCGGCGCGCCGCAACCTCGCGACCTGCATCGCCCGCGCCCACCTGGAGGTGGAGAGCTTCGTCCTCAGCCCCTTCGCGGCCGGGCTGTCGGCGCTGGTCGAGGACGAGATGGACCTCGGCGTCACGCTGATCGACATCGGCGCGGGCGTCACCTCGATCGCCGTCTTCCTCGAAGGCGCCATGGTCTTCTCCGACCTGATCCCGGTCGGCGGCGGCCACGTCACCTCCGACATCGCGCGCGGGCTCACGACCTCGGTGGCGCACGCCGAACGCATGAAGACGCTCTACGGCCACGCCATGGCGTCGCCCGCCGACGAGCGGGAGACGATCACCGTCCCGCAGGTCGGCGAGGACGAGGAGAGCCACGCCAGTCAGGTTCCGAAGTCGCTGCTCGTCGGCATCATCCAGCCGCGCCTCGAAGAGATCTTCGAGCTGGTGCGGCACCGGCTGGAGCAGAGCGGCTTCGCCAAGTCCGCCGGTCGGCGCGTCGTGCTGACCGGAGGTGCGAGCCAGCTCCCGGGGACCCGGGAACTGGCCCAGCTGATCCTGGACAAGCAGGTGCGGCTCGGCCGCCCCCTGCGGGTGAAGGGGCTGGCCGACGCGGTGGCTGGACCCGCCTTCGCGACGGCCGCGGGGCTCCTCCACTTCGCCGTCCAGCAGCCGGTCGACATGCCCGTCTTCGCGGGGGCGGAGGCACAGGGGGGGCTACTGAGCCGGGTGGGACAATGGCTCAGAGAGAACCTGTGACGAGAAGAGACCAGGGGACCGAAGAAGGGAAACGGAGGCAGTCATGATCACGCTCAGCGTTCCGCAGATGGACCAGGAACTCCGGCCGCGCATCACCGTGTTCGGTGTCGGCGGCGCCGGGGGCAACGCGGTCAACAACATGATCCGCGCCAACCTCGAGGGGGTGGAGTTCGTCGTCGCCAACACCGACGCGCAGGCCATCAAGGGCAGCCTCGCGGAGCGGCGGATCCAGCTCGGCACGTCCATCACGCGCGGCCTGGGGGCGGGCTCGCGGCCGGACGTGGGCCGGGCGGCGGCCGAGGAGCAGCTCGAGGAGATCATGGGCTGCCTCGACGGGGCCAACATGGTCTTCATCACCGCCGGCATGGGCGGCGGCACGGGGACCGGGGCGGCCCCGGTGATCGCCCGCACCGCGCGCGAACAGGGCATCCTGACGGTCGGCGTGGTGACCAAGCCGTTCCACTTCGAGGGCGCGCACCGCATGCGCCTCGCGGAGGCCGGCATCCAGGAACTGCAGCAGTTCGTGGACACCCTCATCATCATCCCGAACCAGAACCTCTTCCGCATCGCCAACGAGCGCACGACCTTCGCCGACGCCTTCAAGATGGCGGACGACGTGCTGCACTCGGGCGTGCGCGGCGTGACCGACCTGATGATCATGCCCGGTCTCATCAACCTCGACTTCGCGGACATCCGCGCGGTGATGAGCGAGATGGGCAAGGCGATGATGGGGACCGGCGAGGCGACCGGCGAGCGCCGGGCGATCGACGCGGCGGAGGCGGCGATCTCGAACCCGCTGCTCGACGACGTGTCGATGAAGGGCGCCAAGGGCGTCCTCATCAACATCACCGGCGGCCTCGACATGACCCTGTTCGAGGTGGACGAGGCGGCCAACCGCATCCGCGACGAGGTCGATCCCGACGCCAACATCATCTTCGGCTCGACCTTCGACGACAGCCTCGAGGGCAAGATGCGGGTGTCGGTCGTCGCCACCGGCATCGACGCGGCCCAGGCCTCGCGCCCGGTCCCGGTCCAGCCCTTCAGCGTGGTCGCGGGCGGTCGCGGCATCCCCGGCGTCCCGGCGGCCCCGGTGCGTCCCGCGACGACGGTCGGCGGCGCCATGCCGGCGACCGCGACGGCCCGGGCGCCGGAGCCGTCGATCGCCAGCGCGCTGCACACGGCGAGCCCGTCCATGCCCGTCGGTCCGGTCACGATGACCCTGACCGCCGCCGACCGGTTCGCCGAGATGGAGGGCGAGACCGTGCCGCCGATGCAGTCGCCGGTGGCCGAGCCGCCGCGCGCACCGCAGCTGTTCCCGCAGGAAGCCGGGCTGCGTGCGCCGGCGGCCCCGGCCCCGCAGCCGGCCCCGCGGGCCACGTCCCTCGGCGGCACCTTCATCCCGCCCAGGCCCGTCGAGGGCGCACCCCGCCCGGCCGCGGACGCCGAGCAGGGCCGTCAGCGCGATTCGCTGTTCAAGCGCATGACGGCGGGCGCGAGGAGCGTGTTCGGCACGCCGGAGGCCGCGGTGCCCGCGGCGCCTGCGCGACCGGCGGCACCCCAGGGTCCGGGCCCCGCGGGGCACACGGCGCCGACGTTCGGCGGGCAGGGTCCGGCCGCGGCGCAGCCCCGCGTCGAGACGCGGACGCCGTCGGCCGGCGAGGACGAGATGCTGGACATCCCGGCGTTCCTGCGCCGCCAGGCGAACTGATTGGTCATCGACGTCGACGATCGGGCGGGGCCGCCGGGAAACCGGCGGCCCCCTTCGGTTCGCGCGTGGCGGACTTGGCGTAACAATCGGTAACAAAGTGTGATTTGTGACTGTCGTCCCCGGTTGTTAGGAGACAGGCACGCGATTTGTCGCGGTGCCGAAGACCTCCCCTCCGGGCGGTCGGACCGGCCCCGCCGGGAGACGGACTTGCAGGCTCAACAGACCCTCAAGGGCGCGATCCACTGCACCGGCGTCGGCCTCCACTCCGGCGCCAAGGTGTCGATGACGCTCCGTCCGGCGGCCCCCGACACGGGCATCGTCTTCGTCCGCACCGACGTGCCCGCCGACCGGGCGGAGATCCGCGCGCGCTGGGACATGGTGGTCGACACGCGCCTGTGCACGGTGATCGGCAACGCCCACCGGATCACCGTGGGCACGATCGAGCATCTGATGGCCGCGCTGCGCGGCCTCGGCGTGGACAACTGCGTCGTGGCGCTCGACGCGGCCGAGGTCCCGATCATGGACGGCAGCGCCGCCCCCTTCGTCTTCCTGATCGAGTGCGCCGGGCTGATCGAGCAGTCGGCCGTGCGCAAGGTGGTCCGCGTGCTGAAGCCGGTGATCGTGGTCGACGGCGACAAGTCGGCAGCGCTGCGCCCCGCCGCCCAGTCCAGCTTCGGCATGGAGATCGACTTCGCCAGCGCCGCCATCAGCCACCAGCGGGGACAGCTGCGCGTCGCGGGCGGCGCCTTCAAGGCGGAGGTGTCGCGGGCGCGGACCTTCGGCTTCCTTCACGAGGTGGAGGCGATGCGCAAGGCCGGCCTCGCCCGCGGCGGGTCGCTGGACAACGCCGTCGTCGTCAGCGGCGACCGCGTGCTGAACGAGGGCGGGCTGCGCTACCGCGACGAATTCGTCCGTCACAAGATTCTCGACGCGGTCGGCGACCTCTACCTCGCCGGC
>JBIJED010000106.1:0-8126 GCA_044343785.1 Azospirillales bacterium
AGAACGCGAAGGCGCTCACGACCGAGTACGGCAACGTCTCGGCCCAGTCGATCGGCGCGATCCAGCGGGCCCTGCTCGCGATCGAGACCCAGGGCGGCGACCTCTTCTTCGGCGAGCCGGCGCTGGCGCTCGGGGATCTGATGCTGACCGATCCCGAGGGTCGGGGTGCCATCAACGTGCTGGCGGGCGAGCGGCTGATGCGCTCGCCCAAGCTCTACGCCACGTTCCTCCTGTGGCTGCTGTCGGAGCTGTTCGAGCAGTTGCCGGAGGCGGGCGACCTCGACAAGCCCAAGCTCGTCTTCTTCTTCGACGAGGCGCACCTGCTGTTCGACGACGCGCCCAAGGCGCTGGTCGACAAGGTGGAGCAGGTGGTGCGGCTGATCCGCTCCAAGGGCGTGGGCGTCTATTTCGTGACCCAGAGCCCGCTCGACATCCCCGAGACCGTGCTGGGCCAGCTCGGCAACCGGGTGCAGCACGCGCTGCGCGCCTTCACGCCGCGCGACCAGAAGGCGGTGCGGGCGGCGGCCGAGACCTTCCGCGCCTCGCCCGGGCTCGACATCGCCACCGCCATCACCGAGCTGGCCGTGGGCGAGGCCCTCGTCTCGCTGCTCGACCCCAAGGGAATCCCGGTCCCGGTCGAACGCGCGCTCATCGCGCCGCCGGTGACGCGCCTCGGGCCGATCACCCCGGAGGAGCGGGCGCAGGTGGTGGCGTCGAGCCCGCGTGCCGGCGTCTACGACCAGCTCGTCGACCGGGAGAGCGCTTACGAGATCCTGCGCGGGACCGCGGCGCGCCGGACGGACGAGGCGGCCTCGGCCGGCACGCTCGGCACCGGCCGGTCGTGGTCGAACCCCTGGGGAACCGCGCCCTCGGGTCCCGCACAGACCGCGGGCGGCGGCGCAAGCGTCCCCGCTTCCGCGCCGCGGCCGCGCGGCGGCATCAAGGACGCGATGATGGGCTCCACCGGCCCGCGCGGCGGGCGCCGCGAGGGCATCGTGGAGGTGATGGCGAAGAGCGCCATGCGCTCGGTCGGCAGCCAGATCGGCCGCCAGATCGCGCGCGGCATCCTGGGGGGCATCCTGGGGCGGTGATCGGGAACGGGCGGGGCGGACCGTTGGCAACGATCTCCGGTTGCGCTACGGTCGTCGTCTCGACGAGGGGGACGCTTGCATGACGGATGGCCCCGAAAACCTGATGCTGACCTTCCTCCGGCGCATCGACACGCGGATCGGCGTGATCGAGACCGTCCTGCGCGAGCACACGACGCGGCTCGCCCACATCGACGAGGTCCTCGGCCAGGTCCAGAGGCGGCAGGTTCTCGACGCGGAGCGGCTCGCCATGGAGGGCGTCCGCCTCGATCGCCACGCGACGGACATCGAACGGCTGAAACGGCGGGCCGACCTTCTGGACTGATCGTCCGGTTCGCCCGCAAGAACCGGACGGCGGTCCCCGTCGGCGCCACGCATCCTCTCCCCGACCGCGCAACCGGGGAGACCTCGAATGACCTTCCGCATCCTCGCCCTTCCGGCCGAGCCCTTCGCCCATCTCGCCGCTCTGTCCGACCCGGCGCTGGCCGAGCGTGACATCCGCCGCCTCACCGTGGACGAATGCCCCGGCACACCGTGCCGCGTCTCCCTCGAGGACGCCGCGGTGGGCGAGACGGTCCATCTGCTCCCCTGGGCGCACCTCGTGGCGGCCTCCCCCTATCGCGCCTCGGGGCCGATCTTCGTGCGCGAGGCGGCGATCAGGGCGGATCCGGAGCCGGGCGAGGTGCCGGACATGATCCGCCGCCGCCTCCTCTCCGCGCGCGCCTACGACGAAGCGGGGATGATGGTGACGGCCGAGGTTCTCGAGGGCCGCGACGTCGCCGACCACCTGACCGCCCTGTTCGCCGACGACCGGGTCCGGGAGGCGCACCTCCACTTCGCGCGCCAGGGCTGCTTCGGCGCACGGGCCGTCCCGGCCTGAGGAACGCCCGTTCAATTGTGCCGGCGCAGTTCCAGCCGACCGATCTGGTTGCGGTGCACCTCGTCCGGCCCGTCCGCGTGGCGGAGCGCCCGCGCCCAGGCATAGGCGTAGCCGAGGCCGAAATCATCCGAGATGCCGCCCGCCCCGTGCGCCTGGATCGCCCAGTCGATGACCTCGCACGCCATGTTGGGCGCGGCGACCTTGATCATGGCGATCTCCATCCGCGCCGCCTTGTTGCCGACCGTGTCCATCATGGAGGCGGCCTTGAGGGTCAGGAGGCGGGCCTGCTCGATCTTGATGCGCGCCTCCGCGATCCGCTCCAGCGTCGTGGTGAACTCCGCGATGGGCTGGCCGAAGGCGGTGCGCGACTTGACCCGGCGGCACATCGCCTCCAGCGCGCGCTCGGCGAGGCCGATCAGGCGCATGCAGTGGTGGATGCGGCCCGGGCCGAGGCGGCCCTGCGCGATCTCGAACCCCCGCCCCTCGCCCAGGAGGATGTTCGACGCCGGCACGCGGACGTTCTCGAAGACCACCTCCCCGTGCCCGTGCGGCGCGTCGTCGTAGCCGAACAGGGGGAGCATCCGCTTCACCGTCACGCCCGGCGCGTCGGTCGGGACGAGGATCATCGACTGCTGGCGATAGCGGTCCGGGTTGCGCGGATCGCTCTTCCCCATGAAGATGATGATCCGGCAGCGCGGGTCGCCGATGCCCGACGTCCACCACTTGCGCCCGTTCACGACATGGTGATCGCCGTCGCGGACGATGGAGGACTGGATGTTCGTCGCGTCCGACGAGGCCACGTCGGGCTCGGTCATCGCGAAGGCCGAACGGATCTCCCCGTCCAGCAGCGGCTTCAGCCATCGCTCCTTCTGCTCGGGCGTGCCGTAGCGGACGAGCACCTCCATGTTCCCGGTGTCGGGGGCGGAGCAGTTGAAGACCTCGGGCGCGATCGGCGACCGCCCCATGATCTCGCAGAGCGGCGCGTACTCCGTGTTCGTGAGCCCGGCGCCCAGCTCGCTCTCGGGCAGGAAGAGGTTCCAGAGACCGTCGGCGCGCGCCTTCGCCTTCAGCTCCTCCATGACGCGGGTCGGCTGCCATCGGTCGCCCTCGGCGACCTCCGCCCAGAACCGGGGCTCGGCCGGATAGACGTGGGCCTCCATGAAGGCCGTCAGGCGCTCCTGGTACCGGCGGGTGCGTTCCGAATAGCTGAAGTCCATCGTGCGGTCTCCCTTCGGCCCCGGCCCTGACGGCCGCCGGGCCATTGCCGCCCCATGCGGGCACGCTATGTCTAGCATCGGACGCCCGATGATGGCAGGCCGGGGCTCGGGGGGTTTCCCATGTCGCGTCGGCGGTATACATTTCCGACGGGCATCGCCGCCGCCCCCGCGCGCAGCCGTTGCCCCGGTCCGGGCCCGAAGAACCCGGAATGGGAGCCGAGGAAGTCGTCGGGGGCGTCCCGACCGGTCGCGCAGGGAATGGCGCGCCGGTCCGTACAAGGTCGGTGGACAGGCGGGCACGGAGGTCGGGGCGATGCGGGTGGTCAGTCAGCTGGCGGTGATCGTCGTGATCGCCGGGGCCGGGTATGGCGCGTGGACGTACCGCGAGCCGATCATGTCGCTCTGGTCCGCGCCGTCGGCGAACGCCGGCCCCCAGCCCGCGCAGGCGCAGCAGGGGCCGCGACCCACCCAGGTCGTCGTCCGGAAGGTCCGCGTCGGGCCGGTGGAGGAGGTCGTCGAAGCGGTCGGCACGACGCTCGCGAACGAGAGTGTGACGCTCACCGCGAAGGTGACCGGCATCGTCAAGGAACTCCACTTCTCCGACGGGCAGGAGGTGAAGGCGGGCCAGCTCCTCGTCCAGCTCGACGACCGGGAGACGACGGCCGAACTGGAACAGGCCCGCGCGACGCGCGACCAGGCCCGCCAGACCCTCGCCCGCTCCCGCGCCCTTCTGGAGCAGCGAGCCGCCCCCGCCGCCCGCGTCGAGGAGCAGGAACAGCTTCTCCGCGCCGCCGATGCCCGCGTCCGGATGGTCGAGGCGAAGCTGAAGGACCTGCAGATCGTCGCCCCGTTCGACGGCCGCGTCGGCATCCGCCGCGTCAGCCCGGGCGCGCTCGTGACGGCGAACGCTCTGGCGACCGGCCAGATCACCACGCTCGACGACACGAGTGTCGTGAAGCTCCGCTTCAGTGTGCCGGAGACGGCGCTGGCGGCGATCCAGATCGGGTCGAGCGTCGGCGCGCAGTCGAGCGCCTATCAGGGCCGCAGCTTCCAGGGCAAGGTGGCCGTCGTCGACACCCGCATCGACCCGGCGACCCGTTCCGTCGAGGTGCGCGCCGACATCCCGAACAAGGACGGCCTGCTGAAGCCCGGCATGTTCATGACGGTCCAGCTGACCGTCGGCCGGCGCGAACAGGCCCTCCTCGTCCCCGAGGAGGCGCTCGTGCCGGAGGGCACGCGCCAGTTCGTGTTCGTCGTGGCGAACGGGCGGGCGGTGAAGACCGAGGTGAAGCTGGGCACCCGCATCCCCGGCGAGGTCGAGGTGGTCCAGGGCCTGCCGCCGGGCGCGACGGTCGTGATCGGCGGCGTGCAGCGCATCCGCGACGGATCGCCGGTCCGCGCGACCGACGGACCGACCAGCTGAACAGTACGGGCGCGAGGACGGGGCCATGGTCATCTCGGACGTCTCCATCAAGCGACCCGTCTTCGCGACGGTCCTCTGCTTGCTTCTCGTCGTGTTCGGTCTGTTCGCCTTCCAGCGCCTGTCGGTGCGCGAGTTTCCGCTGGCCGACCCGCCGATCGTCTCGATCAGCACGACCTACCGGGGTGCTTCGGCCCAGGTGGTCGAGAGCAAGGTCACCACGATCATCGAAGAGGGCGTGACCGGCATCGAAGGCATCCGTTCGCTCACGGCGACCAGCCGCGACGGGTCGTCCTCGGTCCAGATCGAGTTCAACATCGACCGCGACTTCGACGCCGCGGTGAACGACGTCCGCGACCGGGTGAGCCGGGTCCTCTCCCGCCTGCCGAACGAGGCGGACACCCCGACCCTGTCGAAGGTCGAGGCGGACGCGCGGCCGATCCTCATCCTCGCGCTCACCAGCGAGCGGATGACGCAGCTCGAGATGACCGACTACGCGCGCCGCTTCATCATCGACCGGCTGTCGGCGGTGAACGGCGTGGCCAACGTGCGCATCGGCGGCGAGCGCAAGTTCGCGATGCGCATCTGGCTCGACCGGCGCGAACTCGCGGCCCGCGACCTGACGGTCCAGGACGTCGAATCCGCGTTGCGCCGCCAGAACGTCGAGCTTCCGGCCGGGCGGCTCGAAAGCCAGCAGCGCGAGTTCACGGTCCGGACCGACACCTCGCTGAGCACGACCGACCAGTTCGGCCGGATCGTCCTCACCGTGCAGAACGGGTATCCCGTGCGCCTCGCCGAGGTCGCCACGGTCGAGGTGGCGCCCGAGGACACCCGCGGCGAACTGCGCAACAACGGCCGGCAGGCGATCGGCCTGCTCATCTTCCGGCAGTCCACCGCCAACACGCTGGAGACCGCGGACGGCGTGAAGCGCGAGATGGAGCTGATGAAGCCCTCCCTCCCGCCCGGGATGGAAGCCGACATCTCGAACGACAGCTCGGTCTTCATCGAACGCGCGATCTACGAGGTCGAGCACGCGATCATGATCGCGCTGATCCTCGTCATCGGCGTCATCTTCGTGTTCCTGCGGTCGATCCGGGCGACGATCATCCCCGCCGTCGCCATTCCCGTCTCGCTGATCGGCACCTTCATCGTCCTCGCGGCGCTGGGCTACACCATCAACGTGCTGACGCTGCTGGCCTTCGTGCTCGCCGTCGGCCTCGTGGTCGACGACGCGATCGTGGTGCTGGAGAACATCCACCGCCGGATCGAGGAGGGGGAGCCGCCGCTTCTCGCCTCCCTCTACGGCGCGCGGCAGATCGGCTTCGCGGTGGTCGCGACGACGCTGGTGCTCGCCGCCGTCTTCGTGCCCCTCTCCTTCATGCCGGGCGCCATCGGCCGCCTGTTCCGGGAGTTCGGCATCACCGTCGCCGCCTCGGTGTTGTTCTCGGGGCTCGTCGCGCTCACGCTGACGCCGATGCTCTGCTCCAAGCTGCTGAAGCCCGTGTCCGGGCACAGCCTGCTCGAACGGATCACCGAACCGTTCTTCACCGGACTGAACGCCGGCTATCGCTTCCTGCTGCGCGGCGCGCTCGCGGCGCCGCTGGTCGTGGGCGCCGTGGCGGCGGGGCTCGTCGCGCTGGCCGTCGTGCTGTTCCAGCAGCTCCCGCGGGAGTTCGTGCCGGTCGAGGACCGCGGCGGCTTCACGATCATCGTCCAGGGGCCGGAGGGGGCGTCGCTGGAGTACACCCGCGCCAACGTCGTGCGGATCGAGGAACTGCTCATGCCCTTCGTGCGCGAAGGGCTGATCGAGCGGATCACGACGAACATCGCCCCCGCCTGGGGCCGCCCCGGCGACGTCCGGCAGGCGTTCATCTTCACGCGGCTGGCGCCCTGGGACCAGCGGACGAAGAAGCAGCAGGACATGGTGCGGGAGCTGTTCCCCCGTCTCCAGACCGTGCCCGGCGTGGTGGCCTTCGCCTCCAACCCCTCGGGTCTTCCGGGCGCCGCCGGCAACCAGCCGCTCTCCTTCGTCATCGGCGGCTCCACCTACGAGGAGCTGGCGGCGTGGCGCGACGTCCTGCTGCCGCGCCTCGCGCAGAACCCGGGCATCCAGAACGTCCGCGTCAACTACGACGAGACCAAGCCGCAGCTGTTCGTCGACATCGACCGCCCCCGGGCGGCGGACCTCGGCGTCTCGATCGAGGACATCGGCCGGACGCTCGAGACGATGCTCGGTGCGCGGAACGTCACGACGTTCCAGGACCGCGGCAGCGAGTTCAACGTGATCCTGCAGGCCCGGGCGGAGGACCGCTCCTCGCCGCGCGATCTGTCGAACATCTTCATCCGCAGCCAGACGACGCGGCAGCTCGTGCCGCTTTCCACGGTGGTCCGTCTGTCCGACGTGGCCGGTGCGGCGGAGCTTCCGCGCTCCGACCGGCTCCGGTCGATCAACTACACGGCCAACATCGCGCCCGGCTACACGATCGGCGAGGCGGTCGCCTATGTCGAACAGGTGGTCGCGAGCGATCTGCCACCGGAGGCGCGCCTGCGCTGGCGCGGCGAGAGCCGCGAGTTCAAGGAGAGCTCGAACAGTCTCATCATCATCTTCGGCATCTCGCTGCTGGTGGTCTTCATGGTGCTGGCGGCCCAGTTCGAGAGCTGGATCCACCCGCTCATCGTGATGCTGACGGTGCCGCTCGCGGTCACCGGGTCGCTGCTGACGATCTGGTGGACCGGCGGGAGCATGAACATCTACAGCCAGATCGGCATCATCATGCTGATCGGGATCGTGGCGAAGAACGGCATCCTGATCGTGGAGTTCGCGAACCAGCTCCGCGAGGAGTTCGGGAAATCGGTCCACGACGCCATCCTCGACGCCTCGGTCGTCCGTCTGCGCCCGATCCTGATGACGTCCATCGCCACGGCCATCGGCGCCTGGCCGCTCGCCTTCGCGACGGGTGCCGGTGCCGAGACGCGGTCGTCCATCGGCTGGGTCATCATGGGCGGGACGCTGTTCGCGACCGTGTTCACGATGTTCGTCGTGCCGGCCTTCTACCAGATGCTCGCGGGCTTCACCCGCCCGGCCGGCTATATCGCACGCCAGCTCAGCGGGCTGGAGGATGCGCACCGGCGTCGCCAGTCGATGGCCGGCCATGGCGACGGCGCGATGATGCCGCCCGCCCGCGCCGCCGCCCACCCGCCGGCGGCCGAATGACCGCGGGCGGGGCGACGGCTCCGCTTCAGTCCTCGTCCGCCTCCCCCGCCGCCGGGTCCGGTGCGTCGCCCCGCCGGAACTTGGCGCCGGAACCGGCGACCAGCACGGTCGCCTCGCCCCTGGGCGCGTCGAGCGCGGAGTCGGTGACCAGATCGGACAGATGGCCGCGGTGCACGCGCTCGTGCAGCTTGGTGAGTTCCAGGCAGACGGCCGCCTGACGGTCGCCCAGAACGGCGAGCGCGTCTGTGAGGAGCGCCTTGATGCGGTGCGGGCTCTCGTAGAACACGAGGGTGTGGGGGGCCGCCGC
>JBIJED010000107.1:0-8102 GCA_044343785.1 Azospirillales bacterium
GAACAGCAGGGTGCGCCAGCCGGTCGCGAGATCCGTCAGTGCCGGGTTCCGCAGCCGGACCTGCTCCGCCACCTCCTCCCGCAGCAGGCGGCAAAGGCGGGCCGACACCTCGGCAAGCTGGCGCGGGTTCGCGGGCGGGGTCGGCGCCCAGACGAGGAAGTCGGACAGGAGGGCGAGCAGCGCCGGGGGTGCGGAGAGCCGCGCCCCCGCGGTCGCCACGTCGCCGTCGAGGTGGACGGTTCCGCCGGGCTCTCCGTTCCGCCACAGGCCGAAGCCGTTGCCGTCGGTGTAGAGCAGGTTCGGCAGGAACTTCAGCTTCTGCCATTGCGCGCGGTCGTGCGCGTCGGTGAAGCGGCGGGGGTCGGCGCCCTTGCCGGGGGCCTTCACCTCGATGAAGCCGACCAGCGCGCCGTGGACGACGACCGCATAGTCCGGCCGCGTGCCGAGGTCGGTCCGCACGGTCTCGCCCACGAGCCGGACCGCCCCGTCGGGCATGCCGTGAAGGACGGCGAGGTCGCGGACCAGACGTTCGAGCGGCGCCCGAAGCTGATCCTCGGGATTGCCGGCGACGGCCGCGTTCGAGAGCTTGGCCCGCGTCTCGGCGCCGAACGCGGAGACCGCGTCGCGTAATCCTGCGATCGACACCCGCCACCGTCCGTGTCCGTGGGACCCCACGGGATCACTTTCGGAGGTGCGCGCCGAAGGAACAACACCTAAAAATTGCACGCGATCGTATGCGAGGGGCCTTCCGCCCCCCCCTACGCCTGCCCGCTGACCCCCGCCTCCTCGAACGTCGCCATGCCCGCGTGGCAGGCCACCGCCGCCTTCAGGATCGGGATGGCGAGCGCGGCGCCCGACGCCTCGCCCAGCCGCATCCCGAAATCGAACAGCGGCGTCAGGTGGAGGCGGGCCAGCAGGCGCCGGTGGCCGGGCTCGGCCGAGACATGGGCGACGACGCAATGGTCGAGCGCCTTGGGGTCCATGCGGTGGAGCACCGCCGCCGCGGCCGTCGCCGCGAAGCCGTCGAGCATCACCGGCGTGCGGGCGAGGCGCGCGGCGAGCACCGCCCCGGCGATGGCGGCCAGTTCCGGCCCGCCGAGGCGGCGCAGCGCCTCCAGCGGGTCGTGCGCGGCCTCCGGGTTCGCGGCGAGGCCCCGGCGCACCACCTGCGCCTTCCGCGCGAGGCCGGCGGCGTCGACGCCGGTGCCCGGCCCCACCCAGTCCTCCGCCGTCCCGCCATAGAGGGCGAGGCAGATGGCGGCGGCGGCCGTCGTGTTGCCGATCCCCATCTCGCCCAGGCACATCACGTGGATGCCGGGCTCGACCGACATCATCCCGTAGGCCATCGCCCGGGCGCAGTCCTCCTCCGACATGGCGGGGCCCTGCGTGAAGTCGGCCGTGGGGTTGTCGACGTCCAGCTCGTAGACCCGCAGGTCCGCGTCGGCCAGCCTGGACAGCTGGTTCACCGCCGCCTGCTCGTTCACGAACGCCTTCACCATCTGGGCCGTCACCTCCGGCGGATAGGCCGAGACGCCGAGGCGGGCCACCCCGTGGGCGCCGGCGAAGACGCAGATGCGCGGCCGGCGCATCTCGGGCGGGTGCTTCGCCTGCCAGGTGGCCAGCCACACCGCCAGATCCTCGAGCCGGCCGAGCGCGCCCGGCGGCTTCAGGAGCCGGGACTGGCGCAGCCGCGCCGCCGTCGCCGCCTCCAGGTCGGGGCCGGGCAGTTCCCGCATCACGGTGCGGATCTCGTCGAGGCGGGCGGTGTCGGACATGGGACCGGCGGATGGACCAGGGGGCGGCCATCGTAAATGGCGCCCGGTCCCGGGGGCGGCAAGCGCGGTTTACGGCCGCGGGCCTTGCGGCTAGACCGGGGGGATGCGCCCCGCAGCCCCTCCCCCCACCCGCCTCGCAGCCGCCCTCGACCCGATCCTCGCCGCGCTGATGCTGCTGACGCGGCTGCCGGTGCGGGTGGCGCGGCCGATCGCGCCGGCCGCCTTCGCGCGCGCCTACGGCTGGTTCCCGGCGGTGGGGGCGCTGGTCGGGGCCGCGGGCGGGCTCGTGCTGTGGGGGGCGGGCGGTGCCGTTCCGCCGCTGGCCGCGGCGCTGCTGGCGGTCGCGGCGCAGGTGCTGCTGACCGGCGGCCTGCACGAGGACGGCCTCGCCGACGTGGCCGACGGCTTCGGCGGCGGGCGCGACCGGGAGCGTCGGCTCGCCATCATGCGCGACAGCCGCATCGGCACCTACGGCACGCTGGCCCTCGTGCTGGGGGTGGGGCTGCGCGTCACGCTGCTCGCCCCGCTCGCAGGCACGGCGGAGGCGGTGTGGACGCTGGCCGCGGTCGGCGCCCTGTCCCGCGCGCCCCTGGGCACGATGGCGTGGGCGATGCCGCCGGCGCGGACGGACGGGCTGGCGGTGGCGCAGGGGCGGCCGTCGGCCCTCGCGGCGCTTTGCGCGGCCGCGACGGGGATCGGGATCGCGGCGACGTGCGTGCCCGGCTGGCCGCCGGCCGCACTCGGGGCCGCGGCGGGGGCGGGGACGGTCGCCCTGCTCGCGATGCGCCGGATCGGCGGGGCGACCGGCGACGTGCACGGCGCCGCGCAGCAGGCGGCGGAGGCGGGGGCGCTGGTGGGGTTGGCGATGGTGCTGGGGGCGACGACCGCCCCCTAACGCGCCGGCCAGGGATCGGCCAGGATCTCCACCGCCAGCCGGTCGGCCATCGCCTCGAACAGCGCCTCGCCCTTGGCCGCGGTCGCGCGCGAGGGATCGCCGAGGACGCCGGTCTTCGTGCGTTCGGCGAAGGAGCGCCAGCGCTTGAGCATCGGCGCCGGCCCGCCCGACGCGGGCCCCGCCGCAGCCGCGAGGTCGGTCGTGTCGACGAGATCGGGCGCCACGGCCAGCATCATCGAGGTCTCGGCCTCGCAGGCGTGCATCACCGTGTCCTGCGTCTCGAGGATGCCGGGCGGCAGGCCCGTGCCGCCGATCGGCACGTAGGTGCCGACGAGAACGGGCAGGCCGGGGTCGTGCGCCAGCTCCGTCGCCGCCACGTCGAGGCCCGTCACGTTCCCGCCGTGGCCGTTGAGGATGAGGAGGCGGCGGAAGCCCTGGCGCTTCAACGCGGTGGCGAGATCGCGCAGAACGGCGAGCCATGTCGCGTAGGTGAGGGTGAAGGTGCCGCCGAACGCCACGTGGTGCTCGGCGAGCCCGCACCACAGCGTCGGCGCCACCACGACCGGCATCCGGGGCGCCACGCGGCGCGCGATGCGCATCGCCGCCTCGGTCACCAGGATCGTGTCGGTCCCCGTCGCCAGATGGGGGCCGTGCTGTTCGGTCGAGGCGACCGGCAGGATCACCACCGCGTCCTTCTCCGCCAGCGCCCGCAGCGCCGACGCCGGCAGCCGGCTCCATGCCACCTCGTGTCCCACAGCACCCATCGCCCTCTCCCTTCCCCGTCGAGGGGCGGAGCCTAGCGCAGGCCGTCAGGCGACGTAAACCGCGGCCCCGACCAGCAGGACCAGCCCCGCCGCCACCGCCTGCGCCATCATCGCCAGCGCCACCGCCCGGCGCACGTCGAGGACGCCGAGCCGGGCGCGGCCCTCCCCGATCCAGGGGGCGCGCACCACCACCTCGCCACGCTGCCACGGCCCGCCCAGCGCCGCGTCGAGCGCGCCGGCCGTGGCCGCGACGGGGAGCACGACCGAGGGGCGGGGGGCGGCGATGGCCTGGCGGAGGGCGACGCGCAGCGCCGCCCCGCCCCGCGCCCCCGGAACCAGAGGGGCCGCACCCGCGAGCAGGAGCACCGCCACGGTCGAGGGGACGGCCGTGACCAGCGCGTCGACGAGGGCGGTCGCGGCGCCGAAGTCGCGGTGGAGGGGATCGCCGCGGGCCGTCCGTTCGGCCAGCGCGTCGAGCATGATCCAGCCGAACAGGCCGGCGAAGCCGAAGACGAGGAAGAGGAGGCCCGGCGCCACGATGCCGCGGTCGAACCGGGCGGCGACCGCCTCCACCGCGCCGCGCGCGACGCCGTGGTCGTCGAGGCCGCCGCCGTCGCGGGGGCCGATGGCGGACACCATCTCCCGCGCCGCCCGGCCCTGGCCCAGGCGCAGCGCCTCCCCCACCCCGGCGGCGGTCCGCCGGACCCGCCCCGCGCGGAGCGCCGAGACGACGAGCAGCGCCGTCAGCAGCGACACGCCGGGCATGTTGGGGAGTGCGGCATCCAGCATCGCGCCGAGCGCCACGGCGCCGCCGACCAGCACCGCGAGGACGATCACGCCCCGCACCCGGCGCGCACCGGCGCCGCGTTCCGGCCGGTTCAGACGCCGGTCGGCGGCGGCGGCCAGCCGCCCGGCGAGCCCGGGGGGGGTGGGCACGATCGCGAGGAGCCAGCGGGGCGGCGGCCCGACCAGCAGTTCCAGCACGAGCGCCGCGAGGAGGACGAGGCAGGCCTCGGGCAGGGACATGCGGGGCCGCGGCGCCTCAGCGCGACGCCTGTTCGAGCAGCGTGACGACCCGCGTGCTCCGGCCATCGCGCGCCCAGTCGAGGGCGGTGCGCCCGCTGTAGTCGGTCCTGGACGTCCGGGCCCCCGCCTTCAGGAGGACCTGCACGAGGTCGGGCCGACCGTCGCGGGCCGCGTACATCAGCGCCACGACGCCCTGCCGGTCCTCCTGGTCGACGCGGGCGCCGGTCGCCAGCAGCATCTCGACGATCTCGACCGAGCCGCCCTTGACGGCCCAGTGCAGCGGCGTCGCGCCGAAATTGTCGGGCGCGTTGGGGTTGGCGCGCGCCTCCACGAGGATGCGGGCGATCTCGACCGCGCCGTTGCCGGCCGCGACCGCGAGCGCGCGGCGACCGTCGTTCATCGGCTTCTCCAGCGAGGTCCGGCGGTTGATGAGCAGGCGGAGCTGGGCGACGTCGTTCTTCGTCACCGCGTTGATGACCGGATCGCCGCCGAACAGGTCGATCTGCGCGACGGCCGGACCGCCGCCCGCCAGGGCCAGGGCCACCACCAAAAGCATCGTGCGGATCCGAATGCGCATTCCTCCCCCCTCCCGTCGCGGGCTGCGGGATGCTAGGTCAAAGTCCGTCCCTCCGCCAGCGTCCGGCCCCCCCGCGAGCATCCGATCCTGCCATGACCATCCACACACCGCCCGAACCGGTGGCCGATCCCAAGGGGCTGTGGCGCCGCGTGCTGGCGGAGGTCCGGCCGTTCTGGCCGCATCTCGGCGCGCTTCTCGGCTTCGCGGTCGCAGCGGCACCCCTGGGCCTGCTGACGCCGATCCCGCTCCAGGTGGCGGTCGACGCGGTGATCGGCGACCACCCGCCCCCGGCGTGGCTCGTGTCCCTCTGGCCGGGCGTGGCCGGCCTGTCGGACGCCGCACTGTTGGTCGCCTGCGCGCTCGCGGTGCCGGCGATCGCGCTGGTGGTGCAGGGGCTGAAGGCCGGGGAGGCGGTGCTGCGCGACCTGACGGCGGAGCGGATCGTCTACGCCTTCCGGGCGAAGATGTTCCTGCACGTCCAGCACCTGCCGCTCACCCGCCACGACATGAAGGGGACGGGGGCGGCCCTCTACGCCATGGAGCACGAGGCGGGCTCGCTGCACTGGCTCATCATCTACACCTGCCTCCCGCTCGCCACGGCGGCGGCGGCGCTGGTCGCGACCATCGTCGCGATGACGCTGCTGAACCTGAAGATCGCGCTGGTGGCGCTCACCGTGGCGCCGGTGCTGCTCGTGCTGACGACGCTGGCCCAGCGGAACCTGCGCGACCACTGGCACCGTGTGCACGAGCACGAGGTGACCGCCTTTTCCGTCGTGACCGAGGCCCTGGGCGCGCTGCGGGTGGTCAAGCTGTTCGGGCAGGAGGCGCGCGAGCAGCGCCGGTTCGCCGCGCGCAACGAGAAGACGGTGCGGGTGCGCGTCCGGGCGGCGGTCGCGGAAGGCATGATCGGGCTGATGATCGGCGTGATCGTCGCCGTGGGCACGGGCACCGTGCTCTACATCGGCGTGAGCGACGTGAAGGCGGGCATCCTCAGCGTCGGCGAGTTCATCCTGCTGGCCGCCTATCTCACCCAGCTCTACGACCCCATCCAGACGATGGGCCACCAGCTCACCACCCAGCAGAAGGCGCTCTCGAACCTCGAACGCGCCTTCGCGCTTCTGGACGAGGAACGCTCGCCGCGCGACGACCCGGCCGCGCCGCCGCGCGGCCGGGCGCGGGGCGAGATCGCGTTCCGCGGCGTGGGCTTCGGCTATCAGGCCGGCTGGCCGACGCTGAAGGACGTGACCGTCGAGGTGCCCGCGGGCGCGCGGATCGGCATCGTCGGGCGCACGGGTGCGGGCAAGAGCTCGATCATCGCGCTCCTCGCCCGCCTCTACGATCCCACCGAGGGCGCGGTGCTCCTCGACGGGGTCGACCTGCGCCGCTGGCGGCTGGAGGACCTGCGGCGCCAGTTCGCCGTGGTGGCGCAGGACACCGTGCTCTTCTCCGACACGGTCGCGGCCAACATCGCCTATGCCCGGCCCGAGGCGACGCGGGAGGAGGTCGAGCGGGCCGCCCGCCTCGCCGGCGCGCACGGTTTCGTCACCGCGCTGCCGCAGGGCTACGAGACGATGTGCGGCGAGCGCGGACAGCGCTTTTCGGGCGGGGAGCGCCAGCGCATCGCGCTCGCCCGCGCCTTCCTGACCGACGCGCCGATCCTGATCCTCGACGAGCCGACGAGCGCCGTGGACGTGGCGACGGAGACGGCGATCCTGGAGGGGATCGAACGGCTGATGCCCGGCCGCACCACGATCCTGATCACCCATCGCCTCGCGGCGCTGGCCCATTGCGACCGCGTGCTGGTGATGGCGGACGGGCGGGTGGTGGCGGACACGACCGACGTCGCCTCGGTCATCCGCACGGCGGAAAGCGCCTACGTGGGGGACGGGCGGACGCCCCCCGTCAGCTCACCAGCGCCGTGACGGACGCCGCGACCGCGCGCCAGCAGCCGCCGACCGCCAGCATCAGCGTCTCCCACGCCTCGATCAGGCGCAGACCCGCCATCAGGTCGAAGGCGTGGGCGAGGGCGGTGCCGGCGTCGGTGCAGGCGGCGGTCACCGTCCGCTCGGCGACCGGCAGGTCGCGCGGCAGCGTCGCCATTATCTCCGGCCGGGACTGCGCGAGTCGAGCCAGGGCGTCGGCCGTCGCGGCCCTGGTCGAAGAGCGCCCGGGCATGCTCGGCCGCGGCGGCGGCGTTCTCCGACGGCGAGGGGGATGCGTTCTGGGTCATGGACCGGATGTCGTGACGTCAGAGGCTCAGGTCAAGCGCCCCGCCGCGACGCTTCTGGCGGATGATCCGCGCCTCGGTGCTCATCCGCTCGTCGGTCCGGTCGCGGTCCGGGGTCTCCTGCGGACGCTCGTTCCGGCCGGCGGGTGCGGCCGCCGACTTCATCTGGGTGCGGGTGGCCGCGGCGGTCTGGGAGGCGGCCGCCATGGGGGCCACGATCGCCTGCTGCACCACGTTGGGCTGGGCCTGCGTCGTCGTGACGGGCAGGGGCGGCGAGAGGACGGGCGGAATGATCATGGCTTCGTTCCTCCCGTTCGAGCCGCGCAGCGGCCTCCGTTCGATACCGTCAATCTAGGGATGCGCGGGCCGTCTGTCACCCCCGGCGCCTGCGACGAACGGCATCGGCGGGCGGGGCCGGAGGTGCCCCGCGCGACACACCCGCCCGGAATGCCGGCCAGCAATGCCCGCGGACCATGGACGCGGCTCTTGCGGAAAGCTTAACCGGTTCGACATAGTCCTTGGTGGGCGGCGGGACTTTCCGCCCGCCGGTCCCCGGCGCCCGGGTGGATGCGCGAGACGCGAGGTGACGTTGCTCTATCACGTCCACGACCTGCAGCACGCGGCGATCGCCCCCTTCCGCATGATCGCGGAAGCGACGCAGGCCACGTTCCTTCACCCCTTCGTTCCGGCCTCCTACACCGGCTTCGGCCGGGCGGTCGCCGCCGGGGCGGAAATCCTCGAACGCACGACGCGCCGGTTCGGCAAGCCGACCTTCGGCCTTCGGTCGACGACGATCGACGGGGAGACGGTCGCGGTGACGGAGGTGGACGCCAACCGC
>JBIJED010000108.1:0-8070 GCA_044343785.1 Azospirillales bacterium
GGCGGGATCCGGGCGGGCGGGCACCGTGCGGTCGTCGGGCGGAGGGGGTGTCATCGGGGGAAGATCTGCGCGTTGTTGAGGTAGTATTCGTCCTTGGGGAACAGGTCGGCGTTGACGTCCATTCCCGGCCGCGGATCGCCGGGGCGCCAGACCTCCGGGCGCTTGGTGTCGAACCACGACCGGAGGTCGGCGACGTCCATGCCCGCCGACCGGACATACGCCACCACGTCGGGCCGGTCGATCGCGGCCAGCAGCTTCTCCCGCGTCACGTCGATCGGCGTGTCGCTGCCGATGATGGCCGGATGGACCATCGTGACGTGGGGGAAGACCCGAAGGAAGGTGGCGATCGCCCGCTCCGTCGGCGCCCACTGCACGGCGATGCCGCCGGGTTTCAGCTTGCTGCGGAGCTGCTCGTAGTACTCGATCGAGTAGAGGGCGCCCGAATGCGCGGTCTGCGGCAGGATCGCGTCGGCCTCGATCACGTCCCACTTCCGGTCGTCGGTGTAGAGGAGGTGGCGGCCGTCGCCGACGACGAGCGTGAAGCGCGGATCGGAGAACATCCGCCCGATGCCCGCCCGCGCCTCGGCCGACCGCCCGGGCTTTCCCGCCTCCTCGGCGAGATAGCGGCGCAGGACGTCGTAGACCGGGCTGACCAGCTCGATCGCGTGGACGTGGCGCGTCTCCGGCCGGACGCCGGCGCCGAACGGCGTCCCGCCGCTGCCCACGCCGATCACGAGCACGTCGGTCGGCGCGGGGTGGGCGAGCGGGCCGATCATGCCCAGGAAGCCGTGCACCGTGCAGAAGGGGATGCAGCTCTGCGCGTGCCCGCCGATGAAGACGCGGCCGTTGCCGGCGCCGTCGTGGCGGAGCACGACCACGCCGGTCCTGTCCTCGCCCACGATGGTCGGCTCGCCCGCCCGGGCGCCGTGCAGGCGCGACCAGAACGCGTTCCCGGCGGGGAAGACGACGAGGAGCGCCACGAGACCGGCCATGAGCGCGGCGTCGCCCGTCCGCCGGTCGGCGACGCTGGTCGCCCACAGGAGGACCATGAAGCCGAGCCCGGCCAGCAGAAGCAGCCGGATCGTCCCGTCGGTGCCGAACAGATGGATCAGCACCAGCCCCGTCACGATCCCGCCGAGGCTGTTGCCCCCGATGTTGGCGAGCTGGATCAGCCCCACCCGCTGTCCGACGAGGTTCGCGTCCGTCTGGATCGCCTGCTGCACCAGCGGGAACGACATGCCGATGAGCAGGCTTCCCGGCAGCACGACCAGCGCCGTCAGCGACACGATCATCAGCAGCGGGCGCCAGTCCGCGACGACCACGAACCGGTCGACGAACTGGCCCGAGACCGCGTCGGCACCGAAGGCCAGCCAGACGGCCCAGATCACCAGGATCGAATAGAGGATGGTCGCGCCCTGCATCCACAGGAAGAAGCGGCGCGGATCGGGAAGTCGCCGGGCCAGCGCCCCGCCCCAGACCAGACCGACCGCGTCACCGACCAGGAACAGGCCCAGCACCAGCGAGAAGCTGTAGGCCGACGACTGCATCATCGTGCCGAGCAGCCGGTACCAGACGATCTGGAGCGAGATGATGAGGAAGCCGGACACGAACACCAGCGCGCACCAGCGCCAGACGGGCCCGGGCGTGTCGCGCAGCCGCTGGCCCGTCGCGCCGGCCGCCGCACCGTCGCCCGCCTCCGTCTGGCCCATGGCCACGAGGAGGGCGCCCACCCCGACGACGACGTTGATCGCCGCCGCCATCCAGATCACCGGCTCGTAGCCGAAGGTGCCGATGAGCCACCAGCCGGCGGCGAAGGTCCCGAGGGCCGCGCCGAAGGTGTTGACCGCGTAGAGCCAGCCGATCGTGCGCGAGGACGTGGCGATGTCGCGCACGATCGCCCGCGACAGCAGCGGCAGCGACAGCCCCATCAGGATCGTCGGCCAGAGGAGACCGGCGAAGGCCGCGGCGAACACGACGGCAGGCGATTGCGCGACGCCGACGAAGCGGCCGAACAGCACGTCGTAGAAGACCCAGGAGCTGATCGCGCCGAACAGGCCGATCCCGATCTCCACGAGGCCGAACAGGACGTAGGCCGTCCGCCGCCCGATCCGGTCGGCGAAGACGCTGGCCCAGAGGCTGCCGAGCCCGAGGCCGAGCAGGAAGGCGCCGACGACCAGCGACGCCGCGACCGTGTCCGCGCCGCCGAAAAGGCCGAGCATGCGCTGCCACGCCGTCTGGTAGACGAGCGCGCTGAAGCCCGATGCGAAGAAAAGGCCGAAGACGAGGGCGAGAACGGCCGGGCGCGCGTCGGTGGCCTCCCGCGTCCGCGAAACGACTGTCGACACCAATAACCTCCCGCCAGATCTTTCGCGCCCGGGTCTCAGGCCGCCCGGCCGCGAAGGCCGAGCCGTTCCGCGTCGTAGACGCCGGCGAGGATCGGCTCCCACCAGGCGCGGTTCTCCAGATACCAGCGGACCGTCTGCCCGAGCCCCTCGTCGAACGGCCGTCCGCCGGACCAGCCCAGCGCCCGTCGGGCCTTTGCGCAGTCGGTCGCGTAGCGGAAGTCGTGCCCCGGACGGTCGGTGACGAAGGTGATCTGGTCCTCGTGGCGGCCGCCGTCGTTCTTGGGGGTCAGCCCGTCGAGCAGGCGGCAGATGTCGCGGACCGTGTCGAGGTTGGTGCGCTCCGCGTCGGCGCCGATGCAATAGCTCTCGCCCGGAACGCCCCTGGCCAGCACCCCCTCGAAGGCGGCACAGCTGTCCTCGACGTGAATCCAGTCGCGCACGTTCGAGCCGTCGCCGTAGACGGGCAGGGGGCGCCCGCCGATCGCGCGGACGATGATCAGCGGGATCAGCTTCTCAGGAAACTGGAACGGCCCGTAGTTGTTCGAGCAGTTCGTGATCAGCACCGGCAGCCCGTAGGTCATGCCGAAGGCCCGGACCAGATGGTCCGAGGCGGCCTTCGACGCGGCATAGGGCGACCGCGGATTGTAGGGCGTCGTCTCGGTGAAGGCGCCGGTCGGCCCCAGCGTTCCGAACACCTCGTCGGTGGAGATGTGGAGGAACCGGAACGCCCCGCGCTCGGCCCCCGGCAGCCCGTCCCAGTGCGCGAGCGCCGCGCCGAGCAGCGCGGTCGTCCCGCCGACGTTGGTGTCGATGAAGGGGCGGGCGTCGTTGATCGAGCGGTCCACGTGGCTCTCGGCCGCGAAATGCACGACGGCGGCGGGCCGCTCCTCGGTGAACAGCCGGGCGAGAAGGGCGGTGTCGCGGATGTCGCCATGGACGAACCGGTGCAGCGGGTCGTCCGCCACCGACGCCAGCCGGGTCAGCGTCCCGGCGTAGGTGAGGGCGTCGAGGTTGACCACGCGTCGTCCGGACGCGATCGCACGCCGGACGAAGCAGGAACCGATGAAGCCGGCGCCGCCGGTCACGAGGATCGGCGCGTCGGTCCGGGCATGGCTGCTGGACATGACGCCAGTTCTAGCGGCGGTGGTCATGATTGGCTAGATCGCTCCGCTGTGCGAAGGCCGCGTCCGGAACGGACGGGCGGGGTCCACGCGGTGAACGGATGGCCGGACCGCTTATTCCGCGCGGAAAATTCTTCCCGCGCCCTCCGGCCGCCCGGCATCGGCCGCATGTCCGGATGTCCCGAGGCCGCGCAGACGTTACAGCATGCCCCGACCGGTCGAGGTACCTTCGGAACGGAACCTGCATCGGTCGCGGGGTCCGGAGACGACCGGATCGGCGGGAGGCGCCAATGGCACTTTATTTCGAAATCTATGCGTTTCAGGGAAGCAACTGGACGCTCATCGAGGCCTTCGAGGGGGAGCGGACCCAGCTTGAGCCTATGGTCTCCGACGTCTACATCCGCCACCGCGTGCTGGGCGTCCGGGTGACGAGCGAGGAGGTGGCCCGCAACGGCGAGAAGCGCATGCGGATCATCATCCGGCGCGACAAGCGCGACGGGCTTCCCCCGTTCGTCCTGTCGGCCGAGGGAAAGCCGCTCTACGCCGGAAAGCCGCTGCCCCCGCCGATGTGGGACAAACCGCCCGCCGATCGGCGGGCGCTCGCCGCCGCCGCCCCCGGCAGGGGGAAGGAGCCGTCGGTCCTCGATCTCGGCGACTGGTTCAAGGCCGGCGTCATCGTCGTCGGCGCCGCGGTCTCGATCCTCGTGATCGACCGGGTGCGCAACGTCCCGGCGGAGTATCAAGGCCTCCTTGACGTGATCCGCCTTCTCCTCCTCGCCGCCATCGTCCTCGCGGTGGCGCGGCCGCTGATCCGGACGTGGCGCAGCGGCGCGCTCCACATCGCCATGGCGGCACCCCGTCGGCGGCCCGCCGCCGACACGGCGGCGACGGCGGACAAGACGGCGGCCGTCGCGACCGAGGATCCCGACGTGCTCGTCCGCCAGGGGATCGGGCTCGTCGACGAGGGGTTCCGCCGGGTCCGCGACGGTCTGGACGCCTTCGGCTGGCTGGGGTTCCGCCTGTTCCTCGCCGGCATGGCGAAGGCCATGGCGCCGGCCGGGCCGGAGGAACGCCAGCGCGACTTCCTGCGCATCCTGCTGGAGCGGATCGGCGACAGCCCGGAGGCGATCGAGACGTTCGTCGCCCGCGGCTACGCGATGTACGAGAACGACCGGAACGCGCGCATGGCCGAGGCCGGCGCCACGGCGTGGGACGGCAACGATCCGGGCGCCTTCGAGCGGGCGATCGCGTGGTGGAACAATCCGGCGGCCGCGGACATGGCACCCGCCGCACCGCCGCCGACGACCGCACTCGTCTGCCTCATCGCCCGCAACGTGGCCGCCGACCGCAAGGGCGACCTCCAGCGGCGCATCGGCCAGCTCGCGTCCGCCAACGGCGCGTCCGACCGGGGCGACGCGACGGCGCACACGCTCCTCTTCAAACGTCCCCAGACCGGGATCTCGGTCGCCTCCGAGCTCCTTCGGCTGGCGGGCGACGGGGCCATGCGCCTCGGCATCGCGACCGACCCCGATGCCGTCGAGGCGTCGATCCGCGCGCGTTCGCTCGCCGACGGATCGCTCCCCGACCGGGCGACGGCCGACGCCGCGACCCAGGTCGCCGTGCCGGACCCCGCCCTGTGGGAGGCCACGGGCACGGACGGGACCGTCTCGCTGCGCCCGGTTGCCGCGGCCGATCAGTCGGCCGCGTAGCGGGCGAGGCGTTCGGTCAGGAGGGCGAAGAACGCCTCGTCGTCGATCCGGTCGAGCACGAGCGCGTTCGCGGGCCCGCTCCGGTCGCCGCCCCACCAGTCCACCAGGGTGCGCCCGCGGGATGGGCCGTCGCCGGTGTCGATCCGGACGTTGCAGCGCCGGCCCGACATCATCTCCGGCCGCAGGATCCACGCCACCGCGCAGGCGTCGTGGATGGGCCCGCCCTCGCCACCGAACTTGGCCTTGCTCGGATAGGCGTCGAGGATGCCCGCCACGGCCCGCGCGACGGAGCCGCCGGGCGCGCGGATGGCGTCGATCCGCGCGCGGTTCGTGATCGCCTCGTGGGTCAGGTCGAGCGGCGCCATCACGACCGGGACGCCGGCGCCGAACACGATCTGCGCCGCGTGCGGGTCGACGAAGATGTTGAACTCGGCCGCGGGCGTGACGTTGCCGAGGCCGATGGCGCCGCCCATCAGCACGATCCTGTCGAGCGCCGCCCGGATCCCGGGCTCCAGCAGGAGCGCCAGGGCCACGTTCGTCAGCGGCCCGATCGCGCACAGCGTGACCGATCGGGGTGCGGCCGTGCGCAGCGTGGCGCGAAGCCAGTCGACGGCATGGCCCGGGACGGGCCTCCGCGTCGGCGCCGGAAGGTCGGCGCCGCGCAGCCCGCCCTCGCCGTGGATGTGCGCCGCCGTCTGCAGTTCGACGACCATCGGTCGATCGGCACCGGCGACGACCGGAACCGGACGCCTCGCCAGCTCCGTCACCGCGAGCGCGTTGGCCAGCGTCCGGTCCAGCCCGACGTTTCCGCCGACGACGGTGATGCCGAGGAGGTCGACGTCCTCCGGCGACGCCATGGCGAGGAGGAGGGCGATCGCGTCGTCGATGCCGGGATCGCAGTCGATGATGAGCTTGCGCGCCATGGGGGCCTGTGGTCGTCCTGACGGGTGAGGCGAGGGTGCCCGGGAGCGGGCCGTCGCGCCACGGGAGAATCGCGATGGTGGAGATGGGATGGACGCCCACGCTGGCGGCGCTCGGGGCCGTGCTGGTGCTTCTGATCGTGGCCGAGCGGCGGGCGCGGCGGCCGTTCGATCCGTCGGCGCCGGGGCTCGTGCCCTGGCGCGGGGTGATCCTGCTTTGCGGCGTCCTCGCCGTGGTGCTCCTCGCCCATGTCGTGTCGCTGACGACCGGAACCCCGCTCGCCTCGCGCTGGATGGGTCGCCTCTAGGGCCGAGGGGGGGGGAGACGGGCCCGTGATCAGTCGTCCGCGGCGCCGCGGCTGGGCGCGGGCACGGGGGACCATCGTTCGACCAGCCGGAAGGCGACGGGGACCAGCGCGATCACGATGATCACGCGCGCGAGGTGATGGGAGGAGACGAAGGCCGGGTCGAGGCCCATGGCCAGCGACACGAGACTCATCTCCGCGAATCCGCCCGGCGCGTAGGCCAGCAGGATCGAGCCGAAGGGCAGGCCGGTGACGGCGTGGAGGAACCAGGCGCTGGCGAGCGACAGAACGAGGAGAATGAGGCTCATCACGAGCGAGACGGCGAGCGTGCGCGCGAGCGTCCGCACCGTCACGCCGCGGAACCGCGCGCCGATCGACGCCCCGATGACGATCATCGCCGCGATCACGAACAGGGCCGGTGGCTTGGAGTGCGTGAGGCCCGCGACGTGCATCGTCGCCGACGCCACCATCGGGCCGAGCATCCAGGGAGCCGGCAGACGCAGCCGGCGCGCCGGCAGGATCGCGACGGCGCACGCGGCGAGAAGCACGGCGTCCACCGCGCCGAGGTCCGGCACGATCGGCCCGAGGCCGCTGCCGGGACTGCGCTGGTAGCCGGCGAAGGACTGGAACCCGAAGGGGATGGCGATCACCACCAGCACGATGCGCAGGCTGTGCGACAGCGAGATGACGCGTTCGTCCCCGCCCAGCGCGCTGCCGACCGAGACCATCTCGTTGAAGCCGCCGGGTGCGGCGGTGAAGAAGGCGGTCACCCGGTCGTAGCGCGCGACCCGCCGCAGGAAGAGGAGGCCCGCCGCCAGCGAGACGACCACGTAGACGGCGAGGAAGCCCCCGGTGACCAGCCATTCGTCGAGATGGTCGACGAGTTCCGGCGAAAAGGCGGAGCCGAGCATGATGCCCAGGACCGTGATCATCGCGTTGCGCAACGGGGCCGGAACCCCGATCGGCGCCCCCGCCATCGAGGCCACGAGCGTGAAGCCCATGGCCCCCAGCATCCAGGCGAGCGGCAGATCCCACCATGCGAACAGCGCGCCGCCGGCGCCCCCGATCGCGAGCGTGACCGCGAGGCGGCCGGCGTCCGCCGCCGTCATGGTTCCCGCCGCCCCAGCCGCACCGCGGTCTGTCCCGCCCGCGCCCGGCGCGACGGCATGACGAGCACGCAGTCGTCGTAGGGGGTCCGGACCGCGTCGTCCCCGTCCCAGGCGATCACCGTCCCCGCGCGCGGAACGGTGGACATACCGAGTGCTTCGGGCGCGAAGCGGAACCGGTCGGTCCGCACGGTCACGACGTCGGTCACGCGGACGAAGCCGCCGCCGGCCTGCGGCCCGAGCGCCGGCCTGTGGGCGGCGAAGACCGCGGGATCGACGGTGCCGAAGTGGGCGAGGAACCGGATCGTCGCCTCGAACGCGACCGCCGCCGTCTCCCGGCGCCAATGCTGCCCGCACTCGACGAGGATCGCCGTCTGCGCGACGTCGGGATCGCCGAACGGTGGCATGTCGATCAGGCGGAGGCCCGCGGCATGGCCGGTGTCGGCGACCACCCACGTCGGAAAGCCGATCGCGCGTGCGAGGGCCGCACCCCGGGCCGTCGGCCCGCAGAGGATGAGGGGATCGCCGTCGTGGAGCATCGAGTGTAGGTCGAGCAGCGCGTCG
>JBIJED010000109.1:0-8066 GCA_044343785.1 Azospirillales bacterium
CCGAACGTCGCCAGCTCACCCCTCTCCCGCGGCGCGGGAGAGGGAGGGACCCGCGGCGAAGCCGTGGGAGGGTGAGGGTCCTCCGACCGATCGTCGCCAAGAACGGTTTCAGCAATCCCGAGGACCGGGTCGCGTGATCCTCTACGCCTTCAAGCGCCTGCTCTACGCGGTCCCCATCGTCTTCGGGGTCTCGCTGGTGTGCTTCGCGCTCGTCCACATCGCGCCGGGCGATCCGCTCGTCTCGGTCCTGCCGCCCGACGCGACGGAGGAGCTGCGGACGCGGATGATGGTGCTCTACGGCTTCGACCGGCCCTATCACGAGCAGTTCGGCGGCTGGATCCTGCGCGCGCTCGGCGGCGACCTCGGCACCAGCATCGCGACCAACCGGCCGGTCGCGACCGAGGTGTTCCGGGCGGTCGAGAACACGCTGATGCTGGCGGCGCTGGCCACCCTGATCGGCTTCGGCCTCGGCGGCTTCTTCGGCTTCGTCGCCGGCTACTTCCGCGACGGCTGGCTCGACCGGCTGGCGTCGATCCTGTCGGTCGTCGGCGTGTCGGTGCCGCACTACTGGCTCGGCATGGTGCTGGTGATCGTCTTCTCGGTGCAGCTCAACTGGTTGCCGCCGACCGGCGCCGGTCCCGGCGGATCGGACGCCTGGGTCTGGGACTGGGCGCACGTGCGCCACCTGATCCTGCCGGCGGTGACCATGTCGGTCATCCCCATGGGCATCGTCGCCCGCACGATCCGCGCGCTGGTCGCCGACATCCTCGCCCAGGACTTCGTGGGCGCGCTCCGCGCCAAGGGGCTGCCGGAGACGGGCGTCTTCCTCCACGTGGTCAAGAACACCGCCCCCACGGCGCTGGCCGTGATGGGGCTGCAGCTCGGATATCTGCTCGGCGGGTCGATCCTGATCGAGACGGTCTTCTCCTGGCCCGGCACCGGCTTCCTGCTGAACGCCGCCATCTTCCAGCGCGACATGCCGCTGCTCCAGGGCACGATCCTCGTGCTCGCCCTCTTCTTCGTGGGCCTCAACCTGATCGTCGACGTGGTGCAGACCGCGATCGACCCCCGCATCCAGCGGAGCTGACGGTGGGAAACCCCTTCTCGATCCCCGCCGTCGCCCCGCAGGCCGTGGAGCGTTCGCCCGGCTACTGGCGCTCGGTCGGCGGGCGTTTCCTCAAGGACAGGGTCGCGGTGGGCGCCGGCCTCGTCGTCCTCGCGCTGATCGTGGTGGCGATCTTCGCGCACCTGATCGCGCCGGCCGATCCCTATCGCGGGATGGCGCTGCGGCGCCTGCGCCCGATCGGGACCGAGGGGTTCCCGCTGGGTACGGACGAGCTCGGCCGCGACATGCTCTCACGCCTCATCCACGGCGCACGCTGGTCGCTGCTCATGGGGGTGACACCGGTGCTGGTCGCCTTCGCGATCGGGTCGGTGCTGGGCGTCGTCGCGGGCTACGTCGGCGGCTGGATCAACACCGTCGTCATGCGCACGGTCGACGTCTTCTACGCCTTCCCCTCGGTCCTGCTGGCCGTGGCACTCTCGGGCGCCTTGGGGGCCGGGCTGGCGAACGCGCTGCTGTCGCTCACCGTCGTCTTCATCCCGCCCATCGTCCGGGTGGCGGAGGCGGTGACCACGCAGGTCCGCACCCGCGACTATGTGGAGGCCGCGCGCGCCTCGGGTGCGAAGGCCTTCACCATCGTGCGCGTCCACGTGCTGGGCAACGTGCTGGGGCCGATCTTCGTCTACGCCACGGGCCTCGTCTCGGTATCGATGATCCTGGCCGCCGGCCTCTCCTTCCTCGGCCTCGGCGTCCGCCCGCCCGAGCCCGAGTGGGGGCTGATGCTGAACACGCTGCGCACCGCGATCTACGTCAACCCGTGGGTCGCCGCCCTGCCGGGCATGATGATCTTCGTCACCTCCATCGCCTTCAACCTGATGTCCGACGGGCTGCGCTCGGCCATGGACGTGAAGCGATGACGGTCGCCAAGGCCCTCGCCGCCAACCCGCTGGACCGCGGCGGCCCCGCCCAGCCGCTGCTCGCCGTGCGTGGCCTCGTGAAGCACTTCCCGCTGAAGGGCGGCCTGTTCGCCCGCCGCCGCGTGGTGCGCGCGGTCGACGGGGTCGATCTCGACGTGCTGAAGGGCGAGACGCTGGGCATCGTGGGGGAGAGCGGGTGCGGCAAGTCCACCACCGCGCGCCTCCTGATGCACCTGATCGCGCCCGACCGGGGCGAGATGATCTTCGACGGCGACACGGTGGGCGACTCGGCGCTGCCGCTCGTCGCCTTCCGCCGCCAGGTGCAGATGGTCTTCCAGGACAGCTACGCCTCCCTCAACCCGCGCCTGACGGTGGAGGCGTCGATCGCCTTCGGCCCCAAGGTCCACGGCACGCCTGCGGGCGAGGCGATCGCCCGGGCGCGCGACCTGCTTCACCGCGTGGGGCTGGAGCCGCGCCGCTTCGCCGGCCGTTATCCGCACGAGCTGTCGGGCGGGCAGCGCCAGCGGGTGAACATCGCCCGGGCGCTCGCCCTCCAGCCGCGCCTCCTCATCCTCGACGAGGCGGTCTCGGCGCTCGACAAGTCGGTCGAGGCGCAGGTGCTGAACCTGCTGCTCGACCTGAAGGCGGAGTTCGGCCTCACCTACGTCTTCATCAGCCATGACCTGAACGTCGTGCGCTTCATGTCGGACCGCGTGCTGGTCATGTATCTCGGCAAGGTGGCCGAGGTGGGGCCGGCCGGTGCCGTCTTCGACACGCCCGGCCATCCCTACACGGCGGCGCTGACCCGATCGATGCCGTCGATGGACCCGGACGCCCGGACCGAGGCGCCGCCCATCGCCGGCGATCCGCCCAACCCCATCGACCCGCCGCCCGGCTGCCGCTTCCACACCCGCTGCCCGCTGGCCGAGGCGGTCTGTTCGACGGTGGAGCCGGCGGCGGCGCCGGTCGGCGCGCGCCACGCGGCCGCCTGTCTCGCCCTCGTGCCCGGGTCGGGCCATGGGCGGGCGCCGGCGACGGAGACCGCACGATGAGCGTCGTCGACGTCCGCGACCTCCACGTGACCTTCACCGGCGGGCCGAAGCCGGTCCGCGCGGTTGCGGGGGTCGACCTGCGCCTCCACCGGGGCGAGACGCTGGCGCTCTTGGGCGAGAGCGGGTCCGGCAAGTCGGTGACGCTGCGCGCGCTGATGCGCCTCAACCCCGAGCGGCGGTCGCGGGTGGAGGGATCGATCCGCGTGGCGGGGCAGGACGTGGCGGCGCTGTCGGCGAAGGATCTCCGCGCGTTCCGCGGCAGGACCGTCTCGATGGTCTTCCAGGAGCCCTCGCTCGCCCTCGACCCGGTCTACACGATCGGCCGGCAGATCGAGGAGGCGATCCGCGCGCACGAGCCCGTCTCCCGCGCCGAGGCCCGCGCACGGGCGCTGGCGCTGTTCGAGCGGGTGCGCATTCCCTCGCCCGAACGGCGGCTCGACGGCTATCCGCAGGAGATGTCGGGCGGGATGCGCCAGCGGGCGATGATCGCGCTGGCGCTCGCCTGCCGCCCGCAGGTGCTGCTGGCCGACGAGCCCACGACCGCGCTCGACGCCACGGTGCAGATCCAGATCCTGCTGCTGATCCGCGAGCTTCAGCGCGAGCTGGGCCTCGCCGTGGTCTTCGTCACCCACGACATCGGCGTGGCGGTGGAGGTGGCGGACGGGATCGCGGTGATGTATGCGGGCCGGATCGTGGAGACGGGGTCCGTGCGCGACGTGATCCGCGCGCCGCGCCACCCCTACACCATCGGGCTCCTGCGCTCCCGCGC
This sequence comes from Azospirillales bacterium, assembly GCA_044343785.1. Classification (GTDB taxonomy): domain Bacteria; phylum Pseudomonadota; class Alphaproteobacteria; order Azospirillales; family Azospirillaceae; genus CANGXM01. The sequence continues at coordinate 3,802 of JBIJED010000109.1, forward strand.
CCACGGTGCGATGGCCCCGGGGGCGCGGCTGGAGGCGATTCCCGGCGCGCCGCCCGACCTGTCGGACCTGCCGCCCGGCTGCCCCTTCGCCCCCCGTTGCGCGATGGCGGAGGCGGCGTGCGGCGAGGCCGACCCGCCGCTGGTGCCGGTGGGGGAGGGGCACGTCGCCCGCTGCCGGCGGACCGACGCCACGGGGCCCGCCGTCGCATAGGCGGGTTGCCCGGCGCCCGCGGCGGGAGGAGGATGCCCTCCCGCTCCCGGGTGGCGCCCCATCGACCATCGACGTGACCCTCGACCTCGACGCCTATCTCGCCCGCATCGGTCACGACGGCGACCGCCGGCCGACGCTCGACGTGCTGCGCGCGCTCCACCGCGCGCACGCCTGCGCCATCCCGTTCGAGAATCTCGACCCGTTCCTCCACCGACCTGTCCCGATCGACCTGCCCTCGGTGACGGCGAAGCTGCTCTCGGGTACCCGCGGCGGCTACTGCTTCGAGCAGAACCTCCTGTTCATGGAGGCGTTGCGCGCCCTCGGCTTCGCGGGGGCGGACGGCGTCCGCGAGCGCCGCAGGCTTTCCGGCGCCGAGGAGGCGGTGCGCGAGCTCGCCGACCGCTTCGGCATCGTCGTCCCCGACCGTGCCGCCTTCACCTCAGCCTTCGACCGCGCGCTCGCCGTCGCCGCCACCACCGGGGGAGCCCCATGATCGACCGCATCGAGACCTGGACCGTCACGAAACCCGTCGTCCGCGGGCGCCGCGGCCTGGTCGCCGCGCAGAGCGTGCGTGCGGCGGAGGCGGGGGCGGAAATCCTCGCCGCGGGCGGCAACGCCGTCGACGCCGCCGTCGCCACCGCGCTGGCTCTCGCCACCTGCGAGCCGTGGATGAGCGGGCTCGGCGGCATCGGCTCGATGATCGTCCACACGGCCGCGGACGGGGCCACCCATGCGGTCGATTTCGGCCCCGTCGCGGGGTCCGGCGTCGATCCCGCCGCCTACGCGCTGACCGGCGAGGCCGGGCGGGCGGATCTCTTCGGCTGGCCCGGCGTCGTCGGGGACCGGAACGTGCTGGGATACGCCTCCGTGGTCGTGCCGGGGTCGGTGGCCGGGTTCGGGACGGCGCACGGGCGCTTCGGCCGGCTGCCGTGGCGGGAGCTGTTCGGACCCGCGATCCGCCTCGCAAACGAGGGGCTCCGCGTCGACTGGTGGACGCTGCTCTGCATCGTCGGCGACGCCGCCGACCTGCGCCGCGACCCGGCGGCGGACGCGATCTATCTGCGCGACGGCCTGCCGCCGGTCCCGGCGTCGACCACGGCCATGCCGCGCCTGCCGCTGGGGGCGCTGCCGGACACGCTGGCGCGGCTGGCCGACGCCGGATGGGCCGATTTCTACCGCGGCGACCTCGCGGCGGCGCTGGCGGCGGACCTCGAGGCGGGCGGCGCCCCGGTCCGCCGGGCGGACCTCGAGGCCTGTGCGGCCCGCATCGTGGCCCCGCTCGCCATCCCGCGCGGCGACACGGTGATCCACGCCATGCCCGGCCTCTACGCCGGCGCCACGCTGGCCGCGGCGATCGGGGCGCTGCCCGCCCGCTTCGCCGAGGCCGTGCCGGGGCCGGAGACGTTCGGCGCGGTGGCGCGGGCGCTGGCGGGCGCCTACGCCGAACGGCTGGAGCGCATGGGGGCCGAGGAGCCGGGGAAGGGCACGACGAGCCACGTGGCCGTCGTCGACGCGGACGGCAACATGGTCTCCCTGACCAACACGCTCCTCTCGCGCTTCGGCGCGCGGGTGGTCCTGCCGCGCACCGGCATCCTCATGAACAACGGGATGATGTGGTTCGACCCGCGTCCCGGCCGGCCGAATTCCATCGCCCCCGGTCGCCGTCCGCTGACCAACATGTGCCCGGTGATCGCGACCCGCGGCGGGCGCGGTCGCTTCGCGCTCGGCGCGTCCGGCGGGCGGCGGATCCTTCCGGCGGTGATGCAGGTGGCGACGTTCCTCACCGACTTCGGGATGGATCTGGAGGCGGCCTTCCACCGGCCGCGGATCGACGTCTCCGCCCCCGACAGGGCGACGGCAGACCATCGGCTCGATCCGGTGACGCTCGCCGCCGTGGCGGCCGCGGTGCCGACCACCGTTGTCGAGCCGGCCGTGTTCCCGGGCAACTTCGCGAACCCGATCGCCGTCGCGCTCGCAGCCGACGGGGCGGAGGGGATGACGAACGTGACGCTGCCGGTGGCGGGGGTGGCGGGGCCGGTGTGAGGGCGCCCGCCCGGTTCACGTGCTTCCGTCCAGCACCGCGCGCGCCGTCATCAGCGCCGCGCGCGTCTCGGCGTCCACCGCGGGGAAGCGGAGGTCGAGGTCCTCCAGCGCCTCCACGATCGCTCCGGCGACCACGAGGCGGGTGAACCATTTGCTGTCGGCCGGCACCACGTACCAGGGCGCGTGGGGGGCCGCGGTCGCGCGGACCGCGGCCTCGTAGGCCGTCATGTAGTCGCCCCAGCGCTGGCGCTCGGTCAGGTCGCCCATGTCGAACTTCCAGTTCTTGTCCGGCTCGTCGATCCGCGCGAGCAGGCGGCGGCGCTGCTCGTCCGGCGACAGGTGCAGGAAGAACTTGAGGATCACCGTGCCCTGGCGGGCGAGATAGCGCTCGAAGCCGGCGATGTCCTGGAGCCGCTCCTCGAAGATCCGCGGCCTCAACAGGTCGGGCGGGAGCTTCTGGGCGTGCAGGATCTCCGGATGCACGCGCACCGTCAGCACCTCCTCGTACCAGGACCGGTTGTGGATGCCGATCCGGCCCCGTTCCGGCAGCGCCAGCACGTGGCGCCACAGGAAGTCGTGCGAGAGCGCCGTCGCCTCGGGGTGCTTGAAGCTGGTGACGGTCACGCCCTGCGGGTTCACGCCGGAGAGCACGTGCTTGATCGTCCCGTCCTTGCCGGCCGCGTCCATCGCCTGGAAGATCAGGAGGAGGCTGCGCCGGTCCTCGGCGTAGAGCCGTTCCTGCAGCGCCGCCGCCCGTTCGACCCCGCGGCGCAGCACGTCGCGCGCCTCCTGCCGGCCGAGGTCGAGCCCGGCCGTGTCGCCGGGGTCGACCGACGACAGGCGGAACCCCTTCCCGTTCTCGACCCGATAGCGGCGGACGATGTCGCGCTCGAGGCTCCTCACGTCGTTGGTCATGAACTCCCCCTCGCCGTCGGCGGAAGTCGTCGCCTTTTCGGCGCCGCCGCCTTACCGTCGCGCAAAACGCGTCCGGAGGGAAACGACCCATGCATGTCCTCGTCATCGGTGCGGCCGGCATGGTCGGCCGAAAGTTCGTCCAGCGTCTGGTCGCCGACGGTGCGCTCGGCGGGCGCCCGCTCGCGAAGCTCACGCTGCACGACGTGGTCCGGCCCGACGCGCCGGCGACCGCGGTGCCCGTCGAGACCGTCGCCTCCGACGTCGCCGACCCGGGCGAGGCCGAGCGCCTCGTCGCCGGGCGGCCGGACGTGATCCTCCACCTCGCGGCGATCGTGTCCGGCGAGGCGGAGGGGGACTTCGAGAAGGGCTATCGGATCAACCTCGACGGCACGCGCCACCTGTTCGAGGCGATCCGCAGGGCGGGCGGCGGATACGCGCCGCGCGTGGTCTTCACCTCCTCGATCGCGGTCTTCGGGGCGCCCTTCCCGGAGGCGATCGGGGACGAGTTCCTGTCCGCGCCGCTCACCAGCTACGGCACCCAGAAGGCGATCGGCGAACTCCTGCTGTCGGACTATTCGCGCCGTGGCTTCCTCGACGGGGTCGGCATCCGCCTGCCCACGATCTGCGTGCGTCCGGGCCGGCCGAACAAGGCGGCGTCGGGCTTCTTTTCCAACATCATCCGCGAGCCGCTGGCGGGCGAAGGTGCGGTGCTGCCGGTCGGCGAGGACGTCCGGCACTGGCACGCCTCCCCCCGTTCGGCGGTCGGGTTCCTGATCCGGGCCGCGACGATCGACACCGGGCTGCTGGGGCCCCGGCGGAACCTGTCCATGCCCGGCGTCTCGGTCACCGTGAGGGATCAGATCGCGGCCCTGCGCGCGGTCGCGGGCGACGCGGTCGTGGCACGGATCCGGCGGGAGCCCGATCCGACGATCGTCCGCATCGTCGAGGGCTGGCCGCGCAGTTTCGATGCCCGGCGCGCCCGGGACCTCGGTTTCGTGGCCGAGGACGGGTTCGAGGCGATCATCCGTGTCCATGTCGAGGACGAGTTGGGCGGGAGCTTCGTCGGGGCGGACGGGACGCCGGTGCGGATCTAGGC
>JBIJED010000110.1:0-8065 GCA_044343785.1 Azospirillales bacterium
TTCCCCTCCGCCCCGGCGCCGGCGACCGGCCGCATCGCGCCTTCGTCGGCGGGCGGACCATCGCCCGCGCGCTCGCCATCGCCGACCTGCGCGCGATGGCACTCCGGCGCCTCCCCCGCGTCTCGGCCGAGTATCTGGAGGGCGGGGCGGAGGAGGAGATCACGCTGGCCGGCAACCGCCGCGCCTTCGACGAGCGGACGTTCCGGCCGCGGGTGCTGGTCGACGTGTCGCGCGTCGACCTCGCGCGCGACCTTCTGGGCGACCGGTCGGCGCTGCCGTTCGCCATCGCGCCGACGGGGTTCAACGGCCTCCTTTGGCCGCGGGGCGACGTGGCGCTCGCCCGCGCGGCGGCCGCCGCCGGCATCCCCTGCGGCCAGAGCACGGTGTCGAACGCCTCGATCGCCGACGTCGCCGGCGCCGCGGCGGGGCTGCGCCACTGGTTCCAGCTCTACGTGCTGGGCGAGGACGCCGTCTGGCGCGGCCTCGTGGCCGAGGCGGAGGCCCGCGGCTCCCGCGCGCTGCTGGTCACGGTCGACACGGCGACCCACGGGAACCGGGAGTGGGACAAGCGGAACCACCGCGGCGGCTTCACGCCCACGCTCGCCGCCCGGATCGAGATGCTGCGTCATCCCGGCTGGCTGCGGTCGATCCTGCTGAAGGAGGGCTGGCCGCGGTTCGTGAACCTCGAGCCCTTCGTCCCCGGTCCCAAGCGCGACCTCTACACCGTCGCCGCCTGGTCGCTCGCCAACATGCGGCCGGCGACCGACTGGCGGACGATCGAGGCGATCCGCGCCGCCTGGCCGCGCAAGCTCGTCGTGAAGGGCATCCAGCATCCCGACGACGTGCGCCGGGCGCGCGACGCCGGGGCCGACGGCGTGGTGCTGTCGAACCACGGCGGCCGGCAGCTCGACCGGGCGGCGGCGCCGATCCGCCTCGTCGCCGAGGCCCGCGCCCTGGTCGGTCCCGACTTTTCGATCCTCGTCGATTCGGGCTTCCGGCGGGGGACGGAGATCGTGCAGGCCCTCGCGCTGGGCGCGGACGGGGTGCTGCTGGGCCGCGCGATGCTCTACGGCCTCGCCGCCGGCGGGGAGGCGGGGGTGGCGCGGGCCATCGCCATCCTGGCCGACGAGGTGCGCCGGACGATGGCGCTCCTCGGCCTCACGTCGCTCGACCAGCTGTCGCCGGCGGTCTTCGCGCCCTAGTCGGAGGCGGTGGCGGGGGCTGCGGGGGCGCTCCGTCGCGCGCCCAGCATCGCCCGCGCCGCGAGCACAAGGAGTGCTGCGGCGGGAAACAGGCTGAGGAGGAGGAAGGTCGGCCCGCCGACCGCCGTGTAGACCGTCCCGGCGAGCAGCGTCAGAAGCGCCATCAGCGCGCTGTTGAGTGCCACGAACAGCCCCTGCGTCGACGCGACCTGGCGTGGATCGACCGTCCGGACGAGATGGCCGATCATCCCGAGCGCGGTCAGGCTGAAGGTCAGCGCGTGGCTGAGCTGGAGCGCCAGCATCCCCGCAGGCGTGGTCACCTGCGGCAGGATCGCCCAGCGCACGATGGCGGCCGCCGCCCCGATCGCGATCATCGTGACGGGCGCGAGGCGGCCGAACAGCCGGGGTCCCACCAGGAACATCGCGATCTCGGCCACGGTGCCGGTGCTCACCACGATCCCGATCAGCGCGTCGGAGAAGCCGAGCGCGCGCATGTGGATGCCGCCGATGGCGACGAAGGCGACGTGCGGGCTCTGAACCAGGGCCGAGGCGAGCATGACGAGCACCAGCGGCGGCTGGCGCCAGACCGACGTCAGCGGCGCCGCGCCGGGGCCGGTCACGGCGATCTCGTGCCGGGGCAGGAACAGGGTGGTGACGATGATCCCCAGCACGATGACCGCGAAGGCGAGGAGCAGCCCGTCGGGGATCGGTGCCACGATGAGCGCCCCGGCGATCGTCGCCGAGACGATGAAGAACACCGAGCCCAGCGCCCGCACGGGCCCGTAGCTGCCCACCAGCCCCCGTCGGACGAGCCCGATGACGACGGCGTCGAGCTGCATCGGCATGCTCTGCCAGCCGAGCAGGTAGATCACCGTGAGGAGCAGGAGCGGCCAGAAGCCTTCCACCCCGACGAGGACGAGGATGGCGGCCAGCACGATCGTCGACGCGCCGCCGATCATCACCCGCTGACCATGGCGGTCGGCCATCCGCCCGAAGACGGGGGCGGCGAAGATCCGCAGCAGCAGCGGCACCCCGAGCACGACCGACACCTCGGACGCGTCCAGGCCCCGGTCGTGGAGCCAGAGCGGATAGAAGGGGATGAGGATCCCCTCGCCCAGGAAGAAGAGCGCGATCAGGACCAGCGTGGCGACGAGGTCCCGGTCCGGTCGGCCGATGCGCAAACGGGTTCCTCCGCCGGTGCGGTCGTTCGGTGCCGCACGCTCACCCGAACGGTAGGCCGCCGCCGGAATGCGCACAATCGGCCCCCGCCGCAATGCAGGCCGGACGGCGACGCAGGCGGCGGCGGGAGGGGACGCGCCGTCGCCCCTTGCGGTGCCGGCGGGGGCGTCGCACGCTCGACCACCGCCCCGCGACGGACGCGACGCCCGTGAAGCTGCGCCAGATCGAGATCTTCCGCGCCGTGATGACCGGCGGTTCCACCTCGGCCGCCGCGGGCCTCCTCGGCCAGAGCTGGTCCCCGATCCGCGGACAGGGAGTTAAGCTTGGTTCGCCCTTTCGAGAGGACGAACCCGATGACGGGGAAGAGGAAGCGGTACTCGGCCGAGTTCGAGGCCAAGGTCGCGCTGGAGGCGATCCGTGGCGAGTTGACCGTGGTGCCGCTGGTCGCGAGGCACGGTGTCCATCAGACCCTGATCGGCGCCTGGAAGAAGCAGGCGGTGGAGGGGATGGCGGGCGTGTTCCCCGGCAAGGCCGAGGCGACCGAGACGGCGCGCGCGGGCGAGATCGACCATCTCCACGCCAGGATCGGCCAGCGCGTCGTGGAACGCGATTTTTTGCGTCGCGCCTCCGGTCGATGACCGTCGCACGGAGGCGGGAGATGATCGAGCCGGACCACCCGACGCTGCCGATCACGCGGCAATGCGCCCAGGTGGGCCTCAGCCGCCCGGCGTTCCACGGCGGTCCCCGGATCGAGAGCGCCCTGGAACCTGACCCTGATGCGGGCGATCGACGAGCAGTTCATGGAGACGCCATGGTATGGCTCGCGACAGATGGCCCGGCCTCTCCGGCGCCATGGTCATGCGGTCGGCCGCAAGCGCGTCCGTCGGCTCATGGCGCGCATGGGACTGGCGGCCGTCTACCAGCGGCCGAAGACGACGGTGCGGCATCCCCAGCATCGGGTCTGGCCCTACCTGCTGCGGGACCTCGTCATCGACCGGCCCGACCAGGTGTGGTGCTCTGACATCACCTACATCCCCATGCGACGCAGCTTCCTCTACCTCGTCGCGATCATGGACTGGTTCAGTCGCCGGGTCCTCGCGTGGCGGCTGTCGAACACCATGGAGGCGGACTTCTGCATCGAGGCGATCGAGGAGGCGATGGCGCGGTTCGGCAGGCCGGCGATCTTCAATAGCGATCAGGGCAGCCTGTTCACGAGCCCGCGCTTCACCGAGGTGCTGACCGGGGCGGGCGTGCGCATCTCGATGGACGGACGTGGCCGGTGGCTCGACAACGTCTTCATCGAGCGCCTCTGGCGGTCGCTCAAGTACGAGTGCATCGACCTCAATGCGTTCGAGACCGGATCGGAGGCGCGCGTCGGGATCGGCCGGTGGATCACCTACTACAACGGCTCAAGGCCGCACTCGGCCTTGGGCGGACGAACGCCGGAGGAGGCCCACGTGGCCACCTGCGGAACCCGATTGGCGGCGTGACGGAGACCTGAACCAAGCTTAACCCAGCCGCCAAACTGTCCGCGGATCGGGGACCACCTCTGGCCGTGGCGGAGCTTCGAGGCCGTCGAGTTCGCCACGCTGACCTGGGTCGACTGGTTCAACGAACGTCGACTGCTGGAGCCCATCGGCAACATCCCGCCGGCCGAGCCCGAGGAACGCTACGACGCGATGCAGGACGAACCGGACATGGCTGCGTGATTCAGACCAGAATGCCTCCGGCAAACCCGGGGCGGTTCAATGCCGCCCTGGGTCCGCTGCCTGACTGGCTGCGGCCGCTCGCGCTGGCCGTGTCCGGGCCCGGTCTCCTCGACGCGGTGCCGGACCAGGTCATCGTGAACGAGTACCGTCCGGGCCAGGGCATCTCCGCCCATGTCGACTGCCTGCCCTGCTTCGGCCCGCGCATCGCGACGCTCAGCCTCGGCGCCGCATGCGTGATGCGGTTCCGGCACCCCGGCACGGGGACATACGTCGAGCGGGCGCTGGAACCCGGCAGCCTGCGCGTCCTCGCCGGCCCGGCACGCACCGATTGGCGGCACGAGATCCCGGCCCGGAAATCGGACGTGGTCGACGGCGTGCGCCGGGCGCGCGGGCGGCGGGTGTCCGTCACATTCCGCACGATCGTCCGACCCCCGACCGTGACAGCCCCCGTGACACCGGACCCCGCCATCGGTCCGGCGGTCAGGCCAGATGGGGCCGTTGCAGATAGTCCGCCGCCTGCATCTCCATCAGGCGACTCACCGTCCGGTGGAACTCGAAGGCGTGGTGGCCGTGGGCGTAGATGCCGTCGGGCGCCGCGTCGGCGGCGATCACCAGCTTCACCTTGTGCTCGTAGAGCGCGTCGACCAGCAGGATGAAGCGCTTGGCCTCGTTGCGTTCCTCCGCCCCGAGGCGGGGCACGCCGTCGAGGATGACCGTGTGGTAGCGCCGCGCCAGCGCGAGATAGTCGGCCGACGCCCGCGCCTCGGCGCAGAGTGCCGCGAAGTCAACCCACGCGACCCCCCGCGCCGCCTTAGGCACGGTGAGCGTCCGGCCCTGCACCTCCAGCGTCTCCGCCGTCGCCGGGACGTCGCCGGTCAGGTCCCGGAACGCCGCTTCCAGCTTCGCCCGCGTCGCCGGACCCAGCGGCGCGTGATAGACGGGCATGCCGCGGATGCGGTCGAGGCGATGGTCGACCCCGCCCGTCAGGTTCAGCACGTCCATCCGCTCCTTCACCAGCGCGATGACGGGCAGGAACCGGTCGCGCTGCAGCCCGTCCTTGTAGAGGTCGTCGGGCGCCCAGTTCGAGGTGGCGACCACCACCACCCCCATCTCGAAGAGCCGCGTGAACAGCCGGCCGAGAATCATCGCGTCGGCGATGTCCACCACGTGGAACTCGTCGAAGCAGAGGAGCGAGGCCTCGTCCGCCACCGCGGCGGCGAGCGCCGGGATCGGGTCGTCGGCGGCGCCGCGGCCCTCCAGCGAGGCGCGGCGCCACTCGTGCACCCGCCTGTGGACCTCCACCATGAAGGCGTTGAAATGGACCCGCCGCTTGCGCGCGACCGGGGCCGCGTCGAAGAACAGGTCCATCAGCATCGACTTGCCGCGGCCCACGTCGCCGTGGACGTAGAGGCCGCGCGGCGGTTCCGGCGGCCGGCGGCGGGCGAGGCCGAGGCGCGTGCGCCAGCCGATCGTCTCGGGCTCCAGCCGATAGCCCTCGAGTGCCCGGGCGAGCGCGTCGAGCCGGCGGGCGCCGTCCTCCTGGCTGGGGTCGGGGCGGAGCGCGCCCGAGGCGACGAGCGACCGGTAGCGCTCCAGCGGCGGCGCGCCGTCTGCGGCGGAGAGGAGGTGGGCGGCGGTCATGCGATCGGGAACCTGGGGATCCGGCCCGCCCGGCGGCAGGGCGCGAGGGTTGCGCCGCCCGGCACGCTGCGATGCGTCATGCCGGGCCCCCGCCGTCGACCAGAACCTTCGGGAAGGCGAACTCGATCCCGTTCTCCTGGAAGGTCTGGCGCACCATCGCCATCGCCTTTCGCCGGATCACGAACTGCTCGCCCGGGCGGGTCATGATCTTCAGGCGGATCTGGATGGCGAAGTCGCCGAACGCCTCGACGCCCTGCATCTTCAGCGTCTCCATGATCGTCGGCCCCATCTCGGGGTCGGCCTCGGTGCCCGGCGGGCGGAGGATATGCCCGACCGCCCGGTGGACCTGCCCGATCGCGAAGGGGATGGCGACGACGACGAACAGGAGGAAGGGTCCGATGCTGCCGAGGATGGTGGCCGTGGTCGCGTTCGCCATGCAGGCCAGCCGGATGCCCATCGCGACGAGGCGGTCGCGGACCGTGTCGAGCGGTCGGGCGATCAGGCGGCGGCGTGGACCGTCCGACAGCAGCCAGCAGAGGCCGCGCGCCGCGACGCCGGCCCCATGAACAGGGACATCAGCAGCAGCGTCGAAAGGACGCCGAAGGGGCGGATCTCCGCCCGGAAAAGATCCCCGACCCGGGCCACCTCGCCCGGCACGGCCGGCAGGTTCGCCGCCACGGCGCCGAGCTCCCGGACCTGCGGCGGCTCGGGGGCCGGCGCCCGGGCACCGACCGGCCCGGCCGTCAGCGCGGCGAGGACGAACGACGGGAGGCGTGACATCGGCGGACCGGGCGGTGGGATTCCCCCGATGCCAAAGCCTCGGATCCTCCGCGGGAAGGGCGGGCACCGGACGGAGACGGTGCCGCGGCCTCAGCGCCGCATCACCATCAGCTTCTTGATCTCGGCGATCGCCTTCGCCGGGTTCAGGCCCTTCGGGCAGACCTGGGTGCAGTTCATGATGGTGTGGCAGCGATAGAGGCGGAACGGATCCTCCAGCGCGTCGAGACGCTCGCCCGTCATCTCGTCCCGGCTGTCGGCGATCCAGCGGTAGGCCTGGAGCAGGATGGCGGGGCCGAGGTAGCGGTCGCCGTTCCACCAGTAGCTGGGGCAGGAGGTGGTGCAGCAGAAGCAGAGGATGCACTCGTACATCCCGTCCAGCCGCGCCCGGTCCTCGGGGCTCTGCAGCCGCTCGCGCGTGGGCGAGGGCGACTGGGTCTGGAGGTACGGCTTGATCGAGGCGTACTGCGCGTAGACCATCGACAGGTCCGGCACGAGATCCTTCACGACCTTCATGTGCGGCAGCGGATAGATCTTCACGTCGCCCTTCACGTCCTCGATCGCCTTCAGGCAGGCGAGGCCGTTCTGCCCGTCGATGTTCATCGCGCAGGAGCCGCAGATGCCCTCGCGGCAGGAGCGACGGAAGGTGAGGGTGGTGTCGATGTCGTTCTTGATGTGGATGAGCGCGTCCAGGATCATCGGGCCGCACTTGTCCAGGTCGATCTCGAAGCTGTCGACCCGCGGGTTCTGTCCGTCGTCCGGATTCCAGCGATAGATCTTGAAGGTCCGGGTGCGCCCGGCCTCCGGACCCGCGGCCTTGACCGTGCGGCCGGGCTGGACCTTGGAGTTCGCGGGAAGAGCGAATTCGACCATCTCTCACGCCTCTCGTCTCGGGCGATCGGACCCTAACCACTGTCGCGGGGAATGTCGACCGTCCGCGCGCCGGTGTCGCAGCGCCGCCAAGGACTCGGTCGCATGGCGGATCGGTGTTCCACCTGCGCGCGCAATCTGCCATAAGTTCAAACGATAGTGATGGACGGGGAAGAGCCATGCTAGTGGACGGTCCTGCACTTCCCGCGCGCACGGACCGCCTTCCAGCCCATGCCGCCCCGCCTCCGGACCCGACGGCGGAGCTTCGTCGCGCGATCGAGGCGCAGCGGGCGTCGCTCGAACGCCTGGCGGCCGGCCACGCGGCCGACCTCGTCGCGGTCCGGGACGCGGCCGCGGCGAGGGAGCGCGAGCTGACAGCCATGGTGTACGCCGTCCGCGAGACGCTGGAGACCCTGTCGCGCGAGGCCGCTGCGCGCGGCGACGCCGAACGCCAGCGCATGCAGGACGAAATCCGGGAGCTGCGCGCGACGGCGACGGCCTTGCGCGACACGATCGAGGCGAACGACCGCACGGCGCGCGACGCCCTCGATCGCGCGATGGGCGTCGCCCGCGCGGAGGCGGACGAGCTGCGACGGACGATCGGGCTTCTGCGCGACGCGCTCACGCGGGCCGAGGCCGAGCGTGCGGGCGCCGTGGAGGCGGCCGAGACCCGATTCCGGACCGAGC
>JBIJED010000111.1:0-8055 GCA_044343785.1 Azospirillales bacterium
CCGCGGCCCGCGGCTTCCGCCTCGACATCCCGGCCGGCACGGCGGTGCGGTTCGAGCCGGGGCAGACGCGGTCGGTGACGCTGGTCGCCTATGCCGGCGACCGGATCGTGCACGGGTTCCAGGGCAGGGTGGGGGGGACGCTGTGATGAGGGTCTCGCTGCTCCACCCCCTCTCCCCCGCCCCCTCCCCCCGGGGGGGGGAGGGGAGTCGAAGGGCCGGCTGGTTCCCCATGCGTCCCCTCCCCCCCCCGGGGGGAGGGACAGGGAGAGGGGATCGCCGCCGCACCTGTCCATCGAGCAAGGGGGCCTGACCCATGCCGTTCCGCATCCAGCGCGGCGCCTATGCCGCCATGTTCGGCCCCACCGTCGGCGACCGCGTGCGTCTCGGCGATACCGAGCTGTTCGTGGAGGTCGAGAGGGATCTCACCACCTACGGCGAGGAGGTGAAGTTCGGCGGCGGCAAGGTCATCCGCGACGGCATGGGCCAGTCCCAGCGCACGAACGCGGAAGGGGCCGTCGACACCGTCGTCACCAACGCGCTGATCCTCGACCACTGGGGGATCGTCAAGGCCGACATCGGGCTGAAGGACGGGCGCATCGCCGCCATCGGCAAGGCCGGCAACCCCGACGTCCAGCCGGGCGTGGACATCGTGATCGGCCCGGGAACCGAGGTGATCGCGGGCGAGAACAAGATCGTCACCGCCGGCGGCATCGACGTCCACATCCACTTCATCTGTCCGCAGCAGGTGGACGACGCGCTCTATTCGGGCGTCACCACCCTGATGGGCGGCGGCACCGGCCCGGCGGCCGGCACCAGCGCCACCACCTGCACCCCCGGCCCCTGGCACGCGTTCCGGATGCTGCAGGCGATCGAGGGGCTGCCGGTCAACATCGGCCTGTTCGGCAAGGGCAACGCCAGCCGGCCCGAGGCCCTGCGCGAGATGGTGAATGCCGGGGTCGTGGGCCTCAAGCTGCACGAGGATTGGGGGACCACGCCCAAGGCCATCGACACCTGCCTGTCGGTCGCCGACGAGATGGACGTGCAGGTCGCCATCCACACCGACACGCTGAACGAGAGCGGGTTCGTCGAGGACACGGTGAGGGCCATCGCCGGCCGCACCATCCACGCCTTCCACACCGAGGGTGCCGGCGGCGGGCACGCGCCCGACATCATCAAGGTGGCGGGGCTGCCCAACGTTCTGCCGTCCTCCACCAACCCGACGATGCCGTTCACCCGCAACACGGTGGACGAGCACCTCGACATGCTGATGGTCTGCCATCACCTGTCGCCCCGCATCCCCGAGGACGTGGCCTTCGCCGAGAGCCGCATCCGGCGGGAGACGATCGCGGCGGAGGACATCCTCCACGACCTCGGCGTCTTCTCGATGATGTCGTCGGACAGCCAGGCGATGGGCCGCATCGGCGAGGTGATCACCCGCACCTGGCAGACCGCGCACAAGATGAAGGTGCAGCGCGGATCGCTTCCGGGCGACACGGCCGGCGCGGACAACGCGCGGGTGAAGCGCTACGTCGCCAAATACACGATCAACCCCGCCATCGCCCACGGCATGGCGACGGAGGTGGGGTCGGTCGAGCCGGGCAAGCTGGCCGACCTCGTCATCTGGTCGCCCGCCTTCTTCGGGGCCAAGCCCGACATGGTGCTGAAGGGGGGCATGATCGTGGCCGCCATGATGGGCGACCCGAACGCCTCCATCCCCACACCCCAGCCGGTCCACACGCGGCCCATGTTCGGCGCCTTCGGCCGGGCGATGCAGGCGACGTCGGTCACCTTCGTGTCGAAGGCGGGGATGAACGCCGGGCTGGCGGAGAAGCTGGGCCTCCAGCGCCGCCTCGTCGCGGTCGAGGGCTGCCGGACGGTGACCAAGAAGAGCATGGTCCACAACGACGCCATGCCGGTGATCGAGGTCGACCCCGAGACCTACGAGGTGCGGGCGGACGGGGAGTTGCTCGTCTGCGAGCCGGCGGAGGTTCTGCCGCTCGCCCAGCGCTACTTCCTGTTCTGACGATGCGACGGGCGATCGCCGTGTGGCCGGCGCGCGACTGGAAGCGGGGGGCGGAGGCGGGCACGGTGACGCTCGCCTTCGACGACCGCCACCGCCGCCGCATCCGCCTCGTCGACGACGCGGGCGAGCCGTTCCTGCTGGATCTGCCGGACGCCGTGGCGCTGGGCGACGGCGATGCGCTGGTGCTGGACCGCGGCGGACTGATCCGCGTGGTCGCCGCACCCGAGGATCTGGCCGAGGTGCGGGCGGAGGGGGCGACGCTGGCGCGGCTGGCCTGGCACCTCGGCAACCGGCACCTGCCGGTGGAGATCGGGGCGGACGCGGTCCGGCTGCGCTGGGACCACGTGATCGTGGACATGCTGAAGGGGCTGGGGGCCCGGGTGGAGCGGGTGACGGCACCCTTCTCGCCCGAGGGCGGGGCCTATTCGGGTGGGGGGCACGGGCATCACCATGGGGACGGGCATGGGCATTGAGGGTGCGGCGATCCCCTCTCCCTATCCCTCCCCCCGGGGGGGGGAGGGGACGCGGCGTGACACTGGCGCCTCTTCTTCTCCCCTCCCCCCCCCGGGGGGAGGGGACGGGGGAGAGGGGGTCTCCCCCCATCACCTCGCCCGCCTGCTCGCGTGGCTCTCCCCGTCCTTCCCGACGGGCGCCTTCGCCTATTCCCATGCGCTGGAGGCCGCGGTCGACGCAGGTGCCGTGCGGACCGCCGCCGACCTCGCCGCCTGGATCGGCCACGTCGTGACCCACGGGGCGGGTCGTACCGACGGGATGCTGTTCGCCGCCGTCTGGCGGGCGGTGGACGAGGGCGACCGCGACGCCTTCCTGTGGGCGGCCGAGCGGGCCGACGCGATGCGGGCCACGGCCGAACTCGCGCTCGAGAGCCGCGCCCAGGGCACCGCCTTCCTCGACACGGTCGCCGCCGCGTGGCCGGACCCGAGGCTTGACCCCTGGCGCGCCGTCCTGGCCGAGGCCGACCGCCCGCCCGCCCACGCGGTCGCCGTGGCGACGGCGTCGGGGGTGGCGGGCGTCCCCCTCGTCCCGGCGCTCGCCGCCTTCCTTCACGCCGTCGCGGCCAACCTCGTCTCCGCCGGCGTGCGGCTCGTGCCCCTCGGCCAGACCGACGGGCAGCGGGCGCTGGCCGCGCTGGAACCGGTGGTGCTGGACGCGGCCGCCCGGATCCCCGACCTGTCGCTCGACGACCTCGGCGGCGCCGCCCCGATGGTCGACCTTCTCTCCATGGTCCACGAGACCCAGTACACGAGGCTGTTCCGCTCATGACCCGACACACCGGCCCCTTGCGCGTGGGCATCGGCGGCCCCGTCGGCTCCGGCAAGACGGCGCTGGTCGACCGCCTGTGCAAGCGCATGCGCGAGACGTGGCGCGTCGCCGCGATCACCAACGACATCTACACCAAGGAGGACGCGGACTTCCTGACCCGCTCCGGGGCGCTCGACCCGTCGCGGATCATGGGGGTGGAGACGGGCGGTTGCCCGCACACCGCGATCCGCGAGGATGCGTCGATCAACCTCGCCGCCGTGGCGGAGATGTCGAAGCGCTTTCCCGACCTCGAGGTGATCTTCATCGAGAGCGGGGGCGACAACCTCGCCGCCACCTTCTCGCCCGAACTGGCCGACGTCACGATCTACGTCATCGACGTGGCGGCCGGCGACAAGATCCCGAGGAAGGGCGGGCCGGGCATCACGCGCTCGGACCTTCTGGTCATCAACAAGACCGATCTCGCCCCCCACGTCGGCGCGAGCCTGGAGGTGATGGACCGCGACGCGCGGAAGATGCGCGGCGCGCGGCCCTTCCAGTTCACCAACCTGCTGAAGCTCGACGGGCTCGACGCGGTGGTGCGCTTCCTCGTCGTGACGGGCGGCCTCGCCGACCGGCCGTTGCCGGCTTAGGACGGCGGAAGGCCCTCAGTGCGAGTGGCGCGGCGTGAACTTGTGCGCCACCTGCTGGTACCCGACCGCGAAGTCGATGCAGCCGCCCGTCGAGAGCTGGCCGACGCTGTTGCGGTACATCTCCTGCCAGGGCGTCTGGTGCGGCGGGTGCGGGGTTTTCGGCGTCTCCGCCCGGCGCCGCGCCAGCTCCTCGTCCGGCACCAGCATGTCGACCCGCCGCGCGTTGAGGTCGATCCGCACCCGGTCGCCCATCCGCAGCAGCGCCAACCCGCCGCCCACCGCCGCCTCCGGCGAGGCGTTGAGGATCGAGGGGCTGGCCGAGGTGCCGGACTGGCGCCCGTCGCCGATGCAGGGAAGCTCGCCCACCCCGCGCTTGATGAGGTAGGCGGGCGGCCGCATGTTCACGACCTCCGCCGACCCGGGATAGCCCACCGTTCCGCAGCCGCGGATGAACAGGATCGTCCGCTCGTCGAGGTCGAGCGCGGGGTCGTCGATCCGCGCGTGATACTCCTCCGGCCCGTCGAAGACCGCGGCCTTGCCCTCGAACACGTTGGGGTGGGCGGGGTCCGACAGGTAGCGGTCGCGGAACGCCTGGGAGATGACCGAGACCTTCATCACCGCGCTGTCGAACAGGTTGCCCGTCATGACGAGGAAGCCGGCGTTCTCCATCAGCGGGCGCGCATAGGGCCGGATCACCTCCGGGTCGCCGGGCGGGATCGCGGCGAGGGTCTCGGCCAGCGTCTTGCCCGACACCGTCACCACGTCGCCGTGCAGCTTGCCGGCACCCAGCAGTTCCCGCTGGACCGCCGGGACGCCGCCCGCCCGGTGGAACCCCTCGCCGAGGAAGCGGCCGGCCGGCTGGCAGTCGACCAGCAGCGGAAGCTCGGCACCCACCCGCTGCCAGTCCGAGAGGTCGAGATCCACGCCGATGTGGCGGGCGATGGCGATCAGGTGCGGCGGGCAGTTGGACGAGGCGCCGATGGACGAGGCGAGCGCGATCGTGTTCTCGAACGCCTTCTTGGTCATGACGTGCGAGGGCCGCAGGTCCTCCCACACCATGTCGACGATGCGCAGGCCGGTCGCATAGGCCATCTGCCCCCGCTCCCGGTAGGGGCCGGGGATCGAGGCGCAGCCCGGCAGCGACATGCCCAGCCCCTCGGCCAGCGAGTTCATCGAGAGCGCCGTGCCCATGGTGTTGCAGTGGCCGACCGACGGGGCGGACGACGCCACCATCTTCACGAACTGCGGATAGTCGATCTCGCCCGCCGCCAGAAGCTGGCGCGCGTTCCAGACGATGGTGCCCGAGCCCGCCAGCTGGCCCTTGTAGTGGCCGTCGAGCATCGGCCCGCCCGAGAGCACGATGGCCGGGATGTCGACCGTGGCCGCCCCCATCAGCATGGCGGGCGTGGTCTTGTCGCAGCCGGTGGTGAGCACCACGCCGTCGATGGCGTAGCCGAACAGCACCTCGACGAGGCTGAGGTACGCGAGGTTGCGGTCGAGCGCCGCGGTCGGGCGCTTGCCCGTCTCCTGGATCGGGTGGACCGGGAACTCGATGGGAATGCCGCCCGCGTCGCGGATGCCGTCGCGGATGCGCCAGACGAGGTCCTGATGGTGCCGGTTGCAGGGCGACAGGTCGCTGCCGGTCTGCGCGATCCCGATGATCGGCTTGCCACCCTGGAGTTCCTCCAGCGTCAGGCCGAAGTTCATGTAGCGCTCGAGGTAGAGCGCGGTCATGTCGGGGTCGTGGGGGTTGTCGAACCATTCGCGGCTGCGCAGGCGGCGGGTCTTGTCGGCGGCCATCGGCGTTCCCTCCTCGGCGTGTCGTTGGAGCGCCGGACGGCGCAGTTTTTCCGATCGGACCACGGCCCGCGGCAGGTGTCAAAGCCGTGCTCCGCCCCCTTTGGATCAGGGGCCATTCCGTGGTATATCAGGCCGACGCCGGCGACGGAACGACCGGTGGAGCCAAGGAGGAAGCATCCCGTGACCGCCCCCCTGTCCGAAGCCGCGCGCGCCAGGCTCGCGACCGTTTCGACCGCCACGCTGACGACCGCGCTGTTCAAGCGGGGCCTGCGCAACGTGTTCCTGCAGGGGCCGCTCCGGATCAATCCGGCGGCGGGGTCGATGGTGGGGCCGGCCTACACGCTGCGCTACATCCCGGCGCGCGAGGATCTCGACGGGCTCGACGTGTTCAAGGACCCGGCCCATCCCCAGCGAAAGGGGGTCGAGGCGTGCCCGGCCGGCGCGGTCTTCGTGATCGACAGCCGCGGCGACCGGCGTGCGGCGTCGGCCGGCGGCATCCTCGTCACCCGGCTCATGCGGCGCGGGGTGGCGGGCATCGTCACCGACGGCGGCTTCCGCGACACGCCCGAGATCGCGGACATGGCCATCCCGGCCTATCACGCCGGCCCGTCCGCGCCGACCAACCTGATCCATCATCACGCGGTCGACCTGAACGTGCCGGTCGCCTGCGGCGGCGTCGCGGTCTATCCGGGCGACGTGATGGTCGGCGACGGGGAGGGCGTGGTCTGCATCCCCGCCCACCTGGCCGACGAGATCGCCGAGGAGACGTTCGAGCAGACCGTCTACGAGGACTTCGTGATGGAGCGGGTGGGGCAGGGCCACACGATCCGCGGCCTCTATCCCATGACCGACGCGGCCAACCGCCCGCTGTTCGAGGCGTGGCGGAAGGCGAAGGGGCGGTAGGGAGAGGGTTGCAAATCGGGTTCCGCCCCCCCAACCTCCGAAACGAGTTCCAATCGGACCAAACGGGTGGCCTGGATGGCGGATGGTGAATCTCCGGACCGTCGCCGACCTCGGCGTGCCGTGCCGGCGCGGATCGTCCAGGTCCGGGTCCGCAACTACCGCTCGCTCCATGACGTCGAGTTGCAGGATCTGACGCCGCTGACCGTGTTCCTCGGTCCGAACGGCAGCGGAAAATCGACCGTGTTCGACGTCTTCGCGTTCCTGAAGGAGTGTTTCGAGTTCGGATTGCGCCGCGCCTGGGATCGACGGGGACGGGCGAAGGAATTGCTCACCCGGGGATCCGAAGGGCCGGTGACGATCGAGCTGAGATACCAGGAACCCGGCTTTCCGAAGATCACCTACCACCTCGCCGTGAACGAGAGGAATGGCAGCCCCGTCGTCGTCGAGGAGTGGCTTCGCTGGAAGCGTGGGAGCCACGGACAACCCTTTCGGTTTCTCGACTACAAGGAAGGTCGCGGAAAGGCCGTGAGCGGCGAGCAGCCCGACGTGCAGGACAGGCGCGTCGAAACTCCGCTGAAATCCCCGGACCTGCTGGCCGTCAATGCCCTGGGACAGTTCGCCGAACACCCGCGAGTAGCCGCGCTCCGGGACTTCATCACCGGTTGGTACGTCTCCTATCTCTCGATCGACGAGACGAGGAATCAGCCCGAGGCCGGTCCGCAGGAACGCTTGTCTAAAGGCGGCGACAATCTCGCCAACGTCATCCAGTACCTTTCCGAGCGACACCCGCAACGATTGGAAGCCATCTTCGAGGGCCTTCGCCGGCGCGTACCGCGGATCGAGCGGGTCATACCGGAGCCGATGCAGGACGGTCGCCTCCTGCTGCTGATCAAGGACGCGCCGTTCGACGACCCGGTGCTCGCGCGCTTCGCGTCCGACGGCACGCTCAAGATGCTGGCCTACCTCGTCCTCCTCAACGATCCCGACCCGCCGTCCTTCATCGGGATCGAGGAGCCGGAGAACTTCCTGCATCCGCGCCTGCTGCCGGAACTGGCGGAGGAGTGCCGCGAGGCGACCGCACGCGGACAGCTCATGGTGACGACCCATTCGCCGTTCTTCGTCAATGCGTTGCGGCCTGAGGAGGTTCGCGTCCTCTATCGCGACGAGCGGGGCTATACGAAGGCGAGCCGGGCGTCGGACATCGCCGGCATCAAGGAGTTCGTCGCGGCCGGTGCCACGCTGGGCGACCTCTGGATGGAGGGGCGGTTCGGCGTCGGCGACCCGCTCGTCAACCAGGGGGCGCCGATCTCGGGTGGCGTGCGGCATCGGTGACGCCGCATTTCGAAGTGCTGTTGGAGGAACCGTCCGCGGAGGCCTTCTTCGAGCAGGTTCTCCCGAAGATCCTTGGCGGGCGGGCGT
>JBIJED010000112.1:0-8023 GCA_044343785.1 Azospirillales bacterium
GCATCGCCGCCGCCCTGGCGGGGCCGGGGATCACGGCCGGCGCCGCCTTCACGGGCCGCGTGAACCTCTTCGCGCAAGCCCATGGCCTGCTGACGATCGATACCGATCGCATCGACCGAATCAACGTCGTCGACGAGGCCGTGACCGTCGCGACGCTCCCGTCCCACATGCCGGTCGCCCCGCGCCAGATGCTGGCGACGGTGAAGATCATCCCCCTCGCCGCGCCCCGGGCGGCGGTGGAAGCGGCGCAGGCGGTGGCGCGGGAGGTGGCGCCCGTCGTCACGGTCCATCCCTTCCGCGCCCGTCCGGTGGCGCTGATCCAGACCCGCCTGCCGGGCACCAAGGACGGCGTGCTGGACAAGACGGTCATGGTCACGGCGGAGCGGGTCGGCGCCTACGGCAGCGCCTTGGCGCCCGACGTTCGCGTGCCGCACGAGCCGGAGGCGTTGGCCGCGGCGGTCGCGACGGCGATCCGCGACGGGGCCGGTCTGCTGCTGATCGCGGGCGCGTCGGCGATCACCGACCGGCGCGACGTGCTGCCGGACGCGATCGAGCGGGCCGGGGGGACGGTGGAACACTTCGGGATGCCGGTCGATCCGGGCAACCTCCTCCTCCTCGCGCGGGTCGGGACGGTGCCGGTGCTCGGCCTGCCGGGCTGCGCGCGTTCGCCGAAACTCAATGGTTTCGACTGGGTCCTTCAGCGGTTGCTGGCGGACGTGCCCGTCCGGCGGGTGGACGTGATGCGGATGGGCGTCGGCGGCCTTTTGGCGGAGATACCGTCGCGCCCCCTGCCCCGGGCGGACGCCTCCCCCCGGCCGGCCCCGAACGCGCCCCAGGCTCCGCGCGTGACCGCCGTGGTGCTGGCGGCCGGGCGCGGGACCCGGATGGGCGGGCCGAACAAGCTCGCCCTTCCCCTCGACGGACGGCCCATCGTCGACCACGTGGTCGCCGCAGCCGAGGCGTCGCAGGCGGAGCGGGTGGTGGTCGTGACGGGGCACGAACCGGACCGGGTTCGGGCGGCGCTGGCCGGACGCACGGCGACGTTCGTTCACAATCCCGACCATGCCGAGGGGCTGTCCACCTCGCTGCGGGCGGGCCTCGCGGCGGTCGGGGAGGAGACCGACGCGGTCGTGGTCCTGCTGGGCGACATGCCGCGCGTGACCGCGGGGCTGATCGACCGGCTGATCGCCGCCTACGCGCCGGTCGAGGGGCGGTCGATCTGCGTGCCGACGGTCGGCGGACGGCGGGGGAACCCGATCCTCTGGGACCGCGCGTTCCTGACCGAGATGTCGCGGATCGAGGGCGACACCGGCGCGCGGGCGCTGCTGGAGCGTCATGCCGACGTCGTGTGCGAGGTGCCGGCGGGCGACGACGCCGCCCTGACGGACGTCGACACGCCCGCGGCCTATGCCGCCGTCACCGGGTCCGCGCCATGACGAAACGGACGATGGCGTCGCCGGCGCCACGGCTCCAGAGGTCGTTGTGGTGGCCGCCCGGGATCCACACGGCCTCCTTCGGGTCCGTCGCGGCATCGTAGAGCTGGCGGCCAAGCCGCTGCGGCACGACGTCGTCGCGGTCGCCGTGCAGGACGAGGACCGGCGCGGCGACCTGCGCCACGTCGCGCAGGGCGTCGAACCGGTCGACGATGATCGAGCGGAACGGAACCAGCGGGTAGTGGTGCTGCGCCACGTCGGCGAGGCTGGTGAAGGGCGTCTCCAGCACGATCGCCGCGACGGACGTGCCACGTGCGGCGAGCCCGTGGGCGATCCGGACGGCGACCGCGGTCCCCAGCGATTCCCCGTAGAGGACGAGACGCGCCGTCCCGATCCCCTTCGCGCCGAGCCAGCCGATCTGCGCCGCCGCGTCGCGCATGAACCCGGTCTCGCCGGGCGAGCCCGGGTTCCCGCCGAAGCCCCGGTAGCCGGCGAGGAGGACGCCGAAGCCGGCCGCCGTCAGTTCGCGCGCCTTGAACACGCGGTGGCCGACATGGCCGGCATTGCCATGGAACAGGACCACGACCGGGCGGTCGTCGGCGGCAGGGGGGTGGTACCAGCCGGTGATGTCGAGACCGTCCTCGGTCCGCGTCCCGACCAGTTCGAAATCGGCGGCGCCCCAACGGCCCGGTTCGGGGCGCTGGGGATCCGGATAGAACAGCAGCGCGCGCTGGACGGCCTGCAGATTGTCGACGGCCATGCCGAAGACCGCGGCGCCCATCGCCAGGAACGGCAGCATCCGGTCCGGATCCTTCAGGCCGCAGCGGCGACGGTGGCCCGGACCAGGGCGGCGAACCGGTCCCCCAGCGCGCGGGCGAAGCCATTGGCCGCATCGATGTGACGGTCGAGTTCGCCGTCGATCCGGTTCCGCAACCCCGGATAGTCCCGATCGACGTCGCCCTCGTGCGTCGCGATCCAGTGGAGCACGTCCGCGCGGGTGACCTCGGGGTGGAACTGCACCCCGTATTGCGCGCGCCCGAGCCGGAAGGCCTGGACGAAGGTGTTGACAGAGGTGGCGAGCCGGAGCCCGCCGGGGGGCAGGTCGAAGACGTCATGGTGCCACTGCATGAGCGACAGGCGTGCGGGCGCGTGGGCGAACAGCGAATCCCGACGCGCGTCGGGAAGGAACTCCACCTCCACGTCGAAGCCGATCTCGACCACGTGGTTCGGGCGGACGGGCGTCGCGTTCCCCGGCGCCGCGTGGGCCCGCGCCATCAGCTGCGCGCCGAGGCAGATCCCCAGCACCGGCCGGTCGGACGCGGCGAAATCGCGAAGCAGACCGATGATCCGACCGAAATACGGATGCCGCGCGTCGTCCATCGCGCTCTGCGGACCGCCGAGGACGAGGGCGCCGTCGAGGCCGTCGATCGTCGCCGGAAGCGGTTCGCCGGAAATCGGTGCGAGGTCGAGGAGGTCGATGCCCGCCGCCCGCAAACGTTCGCCGATCAATCCGCTACCTTCGTGCGGGTGGTTCCTTACGACCAGCACACGTCCCATCGTCCCGAACACCCCGCGTCGCGCCGCAGACTCCTTCGCCCCGACGGGACGTGGACGGTAGCATTTGGGGAGAAGCACATGCCCGCCGCAAGAGGGCAGGCGCCGGCGCGGCGATCGGGCACGGAGCACAACCGGGCGTTAACGATTATCGACTAGCCTAGACGTGCAATTCGTTGGTAACCCTACCGAGCGCGGCCGTTTGGGGTGCCCGGTTCAGTTCGGAGCGAAACATGAGCATGAAGGTCCTCGTCGTGGATGACTACGCCACCATGCGGCGCATCATCCGCAACCTCCTGACCCAGATCGGTTTCACCGACGTCGACGAGGCGGCCGACGGAGCGAGCGCACTGAGCAAGCTGCGCGAGGCGAAATTCGGTCTCGTCATCTCCGACTGGAACATGGAGCCGATGACCGGCCTCCAGCTCCTCAAGGAGGTCCGCGCCGACAAGATGCTGAAGGACACGCCCTTCATCATGGTCACGGCCGAGAGCAAGACGGAGAACGTGGTCGCGGCGAAGCAGGCTGGCGTCAACAACTACATCGTGAAGCCGTTCAACGCCGAAACGCTGAAGAGCAAGATCCAGTCGGTCATCGGAGAGTGAGCGTGCACCGGCCGGCCGACCTCAGCGACGACGAATTCGACCAGATCGAGGAACGCCTCTCGGAGCTGCCGAAGGGTCGCGCGTTCCTTCGCCGCTACGCCCGGCGCTCCGCGTCCATGGGCGTCGACGAGGTCCGGACGATCGTCGCGGACCTGCGCGACATGATGTCCGGTCGGGGCGAGGCCGTCGGACCGGCCGGGCACATGGAGGTGCTGCGGCGCGAGCTGATGGAGATGGCGGCGTCGATCGAGCGGGCCCGGCGCGAGATCGCGTCGCTCCGTCCGGCCGACGAGACGACGAGCGGGAACAGCAAGATCCTCACCGCCACCAACGAGTTGGACGCCATCGTCAGTTCGACCGAGCGCGCGTCGATCGAAATCCTGAATTCGGCCGAACGGCTGATGGAGCTGGTCTCCAAGCTGCGCCGCACCGGTGCGGACCCGGAGATCTGCTCGGACATCGAGGGCGAGGTCACGGGCATCTTCACCGCTTGCTCGTTCCAGGACATCACGGGACAGCGGACGTCGAAGGTCGTCAACGCGCTGCGCTACATCGAGCAGCGCGTCACGGCGATGATCGGGATCTGGGGCATCGAGGGCGTCGCCGCGACCGAGGACGACGACGACGCGGACAAGCGCCCGGATGCGCACCTCCTCGGCGGGCCGCAGATGGACGGGGTGGGCGTCAGCCAGGACGACATCGACCGGATGCTGAACGACGACAATTTCGCCGTCGTCTCCGCCCCGGCGGAACCGGAATGGGACCTCGACCCGCCTCCGGCACCGCCGCCGCCCCCGCCCCCTCCGGCCAGGAAGGCCAAGAAGGCGGCCGAGGAGCCGCCGCCGAAGGCCGAGGGCAACGCGCTCGACCAGTCGGCCATCGACGCGCTCTTCGGCTGACGGTCTTCCGAGGGACGCGACCGGCCCACGCCCATGTCCCGACCGGTCCGTCAGGCACCCCGCATCGGCCTCGCGCTCGGCGGCGGTGCCGCGCGCGGATGGGCGCACATCGGCGTCCTTCGGGCGCTTTCGCGGATCGGGGTGCAGGCGGACGTCATCGCCGGGACCTCCATCGGTGCGGTCGTGGGCGGCGTCGCCATGGCCGGGAAGGTCGACGCGCTGGAGGACTGGGCGCGGGGGCTCAACCGCCGGCGGCTGGTCGGCTATCTCGACTTCCGGATCCGGGCCGGTGGCCTGATCGGCGGTGAGCGGCTCCTGACGGAGCTGAAACGGCACCTCGGCGGAACGACGATCGAGTCGCTGCCCCTGCCCTTCACCGCGGTCGCGACCGACCTCGTCACCGGCCACGAGGTCTGGATCTCGAACGGCATCCTCGTCGACGCGATGCGTGCCTCGATGTCCCTGCCGGGCGTCTTCCCGCCCTGGCGTCGGGAGGGGCGCTGGCTCGTCGACGGCGCCCTCGTGAACCCGGTTCCGATCAGCGTGTGCCGGGCGCTCGGCGCGCAGATGGTCATCGCGGTCAACCTCAACGCCGACGTCATCGGCAAGACGCGGCGCCCCGGCACCTCGATCCCGACGGCCGCCGGCTTCGACCTGCTCACGCTCATCGACGAGGACGGCGAGGCGCCGCCGGTCCCGTCCCGGCTCGACGCGGTGGTCCGGCGGGTGTTCCGGCGCGAGCCCGACCAGCCGAGCCTGTTCGGAACCATGGTCGGCTCGCTCGGCATCATCATGGACCGCATCACCCGTTCGCGGCTGGCGGGCGAGCCGCCGGACGTCCATATCGCGCCGCGGATCGGGCACGTCGGTCTGTTGGAGTTCGACCGGGCGGAGGAGCTGATCGCCGAGGGCGAGGCGGCGGTGCAGCGCGCCCTGCCCGACATCCGCGACGCGCTCGCGGTCTTCGGCATCCGCGGCCAGGGACCGACGGGACCGATGCCCTGAGGCTGCGGCCAAGGGAATATTCAGACATCGACGGTGTTGTTCCGGACCGGACCGGCAGTACAATCCTCGGACGAGGTGTTCCCGCCGGGAACGGACGCCGCCGCCACGCGGTCCCGGAGGCCGCGACGTGATCGACATCATCAATCTTTCGATCCTCATCGGGTCGGGCCTGCTCGTCCTCAGCATCCTGACGAGCCTTCTTTCATTCCGGTTCGGTGCGCCCCTTCTGCTGATCTTCCTCGCGGTCGGCATCGCCGCGGGCGAGGACGGACCGGGCCGGATCATGTTCGACAACGCGCCGGCGGCCTATCTCATCGGAAGCGTCGCGCTCGCCGTGATCCTCTACGAAAGCGGGCTGGGGACGCGGCTCTCGGCGTTCCGCTCCGCCGGCCCGCCCGCGATCGCGCTCGCCACCGTCGGCGTCGTCGTCACGATGACCGTGGTCGCGCTCGCCGCGCGGCTCCTGTTCGGCTTCTCCTGGATCAACGCCTTCCTCGTCGGCGCGATCGTCAGCTCGACCGACGCGGCCGCCGTCTTCTTCCTCCTTCGCGTCGGGGGCATCACGCTCCGCGACCGCGTCCGCTCGACGCTGGAGATCGAATCGGGCTCGAACGATCCCATCGCCATCTTCCTGACGATCGGCCTCGTCGAACTCGCCGTCTCGGGCGAGAGCGAGCCCTTCGCGGTCGCGCTGGTGTTCGTCCAGCAGATGGGCATCGGCGCGGTCGCCGGGCTGGCCGGCGGCATGCTCGCGGTCGCCGCCCTCTCCCGGCTCAGGATGGATGCCGGCCTGCACGCCGTCTCGTCGCTGGCGATGGCGCTGTTCCTCTTCTCGGTCACGGCGGTGATGGGGGGCAGCGGGTTCCTCGCCGTCTATCTGGCCGGCCTGTGCGTCGGCAACCGCCGCATTCCCGGCGGCCAGACCCTCCAGCGGTTCCACCAGGGCCTCGCCTGGCTGGCGCAGATCGTCATGTTCGTGACGCTCGGGCTCCTCGCCACGCCCTCGCAGTTCCCGGCGATCGCGCCGACGGCGCTCGGCCTCGCCGTGGTCCTCGTGCTGGTGGCGCGCCCCCTTGCCGTCTGGCTCTCGTTGCTGCCGTTCCGCTTCAGCCGGGCCGAGGTGACGTTCATCGCCTGGGTCGGCCTGCGCGGTGCGGTGTCGATCCTTCTCGCCATCGTCCCGATCCTCGCCGACCTGCCGGGCAGCCGCGACCTCTTCAACATCGCGTTCCTCGTGGTCCTGACGTCCCTGCTCGTACAGGGCTGGACGATCCGCCCGCTCGCGCGCGGCCTGCGCCTCATCGTTCCGCCACGGGCGGGACCGGTCGACCGCGTCGACCTCGAACTGCCGGGGAAGGCCGACTACGAACTGGTCGCCTATCGGGTGCACGAGCAGAGCATCGCGGCCCGCGGCGGCCGGCTCGAGCGCTGGGCCCGCCCGTCGCTCCTCGTCCGGGAGGGGCACATCCGCCCGCTCCATGGGGCCGGCGCGCTGCAGCCGGGCGACCTCGTCTACCTGTTCGCGCCCGCCGCGCGCATCCCGCTGCTCGACCGGCTGTTCGGCGCCGCCCGCGAGCATGCCGCCGAGGACCGGGCGTTCTTCGGCGATCTCGCGCTGCGCCCGGACATCCGCGTGTTCGCGCTGGCCGAGCTCTACGGACTTCCGCTGGTCGCCGGTGCCGCCGACGACACGCTGGCCGACCTGTTCCACCAGCGGTTCGGCAGCGGCCTCGAGGTCGGCGACCGGCTGTCGCTGGGCGGCGTCGACCTCATCGTCCGCGACATCGAGGAGGGGCGCATCCTCGAGGTGGGCGTCGACCTCGACCCCGCGACGGCGCCCTCGCGCCGCATCCCGGTCTTCCAGAGCCCGGCCGAAATCCTCCGGGGGCTCGCGGGTGTCGTCGGGCGCGTGCGGTTCCGGTTCTGGCAGATGCGGGAGCGGCGGCGCGAACGCCGTGTCAATGCGGCGGCGATGTCGTCGCTCCCATCGAACGCGCCCGATCCTGTGGTAGAAGAAAAGGCGTCCGGCGATGGTCGGACGGCGGCGCCGGGCGGCGGCGGATCGGAACTCGAACGGACGGGACGGGAATGACCTCGGGTAGCAGGGACGACGCGCTGGTGGAGATCCGCAAGGAGCTTGCCGGTCTCAAGAACGAGATCGAGAAGGTCGGGACCGTCGCCAAGCAGATCGACACCATCGCCAAGCAGACGAACCTCCTCGCCCTCAACGCCACGATCGAGGCGGCGCGGGCGGGCGACGCGGGCCGCGGCTTCGCCGTGGTCGCGGGCGAGGTGAAGAACCTCTCGGGACAGACCGCCTCGGCCACCGCCGACATCTTCGCGGTGCTGGAGAGCCTGACCCGGCGGACGCAGCTGCTCGACGGTCTCGTCGAGAAGGCGTCCACGGCCGCCTGACCCTCGGGCGACGATGGTCCTCACCCGCGAGAGCCTCCGCGACGGCACGCTCCGCCGGATGCTCGAACAGTCGGGCGATCACGGCCTCGCCCAGATGCTGAGCGACGAGGAG
>JBIJED010000113.1:0-8014 GCA_044343785.1 Azospirillales bacterium
CCCGCGCAGATGGACGACGCCACGGCCCAGGTCGCCCGCCTGCGCGCCGAGATCGCGACCGCCCGCGCGGTCCACGAGAGCCTCGCGACCGTCCGGGTGGAGGATGTCGCCGTCGCCGAGGCCGCGCTTGCCCGGGCGCGCGCCGACCTGCGCCTACGCCGCGCCGAGGCGTCGCTGTCGACGATCGTCGCGCCGATCGACGGCACGGTGCTGGCGGTCCATGCGCGCCCCGGCGAGCGGCAGGGGGCGGACGGCATCGCCACCCTCGCCGACGTCACACGGATGGAGGTGGTGGCCGAGATCTACGAGACCGATGCGCCGCGCCTGCGCCCGGGCCAGCCGGCGGAGGTGCGGCTGCCGATGACGGACGGTGCGCTGCCCGCCCGCGTGCGGGAGATCGGCTGGCTCGTGCGGCGCAACGACGCCATCGGAACCGACCCCGTGGCCCGCATCGACGCCCGCGTGGTGGAGGTGCGGCTGGCGCTCGATCCCGACGCCGCCCGCCGGGTGGAGCGGCTGACCAACATGCAGGTCGCGGTCTCGATCGCGCCCGCGCCGACGGAGCCTTGAGACCGATGCCCCTCCTCCTCGCCGCCCGCCTCGCCTGGCGACAGCTCGTCCACGTGCCCGTAAGGTTCGCCAGCGCGATCGCCGGCGTGATCTTCGCCGCACTCCTCGTCTTCATGCAGCTGGGCTTCCACGACGCGCTGTTCGACAGCGCGACCTCCACGGCACGGGCGATGCGCGGCGACCTCGTCGTCGTCCACGCCTCGACCCGCTCGCTGGGGCAGCCGACCCCGCTGCCGCGGGCGCGCCTGATGCAGGCGCTGGGGCTGGAGACGGTGGAGCGGGTCGTCCCGGTCCACCTGACCCAGCTCCTGTGGCGCAATCCGGAGACGGGGGTCCGTCGGTCGATCATGGTGCTGGGCGCCGATCCCGACGCGGGCGCGTTCGACCTGCCGGAACTCCGCGCCCTGGCCCCCATGCTGCGCCAGCGCGACACCCTCGCGTTCGACGTCCGCTCGCGGGTCGAATACGGGCCGATCGCCGACCGGTTCCGCCAGGGCGACGCGCAGGTGCTGCTGGGCAACCGCAAGGTGACGGTGGCGGGGCTGTTCGGCCTCGGCGCCTCCTTCGCCGCCGACGGCAACGTCGTGACGAGCGAGCTGAACTTCCAGCGGCTCGCCGGCGGGCGGTCGCTCGACGTGATCGACCTCGGCCTCGTCTTCCTGCAGCCGGGCACCGATCCGGTCGCCGCGAAGGCCCGGCTCGCGGCGGTGCTGCCCGACGACGTCCGGGTGTTCACCCGGGCGGAGTTCGTCGCCTTCGAGCGGGCCTACTGGGAGACCTCGGCCGCCATCGGCTTCATCTTCATGTTCGGGGTGGTGATGGGCCTCGTGGTGGGTCTCGTCATCGTCTACCAGATCCTTTTCACCGACATCGCCAGCCACCTCGCCGAGTACGCGACGCTCAAGGCCATGGGCTACCGTGACGGACACCTGCTGGCGGTCGTCTTCGCCGAGGCGCTGATCCTGGCGGTCGCGGGCTTCGTGCCGGGGCTGATCGCCGCCATCGTCCTCTTCGACGTCTCGGCCGCGTCGACGTTCCTGCCGATGGCCCTGACCGCGGAGACGGCGGGGTTCGTGTTCGTGCTGATCCTGGCGATGTGCGCCGGCTCGGGCGCGCTGGCGGTGCGCAAGCTGCGCGACGCCCAGCCGGCCGACATGTTCTGAGGAGATGGGCGATGGATCCGGTGGTGGAGATCCGCGACCTGCGGCACTGGTTCGGGACCGGCGACCTGCGCCGCGGCGTGCTGTCCGCGGTCGACCTGGCGATCGCGCCCGGCGAGATCGTGATCCTGACGGGGCCGTCGGGCTCGGGAAAGACGACGCTGCTGACGCTGATCGGTTCGCTCAGGGCGGTGCAGGCGGGCAGCCTGCGCCTGTTCGGGCAGGAGCTGAACGGCGCGTCCGACGAGGATCGGGTGACGATCCGCCGGCGCATCGGCTTCGTCTTCCAGCAGCACAACCTTCTGGGCTTCCTGACCGCGCGGCAGAACGTGGAGACCATGCTGGAACTCGATCCGTCGCTCGACGGCGGGACGCGGGCCGAGCGCGCGACGGCGATGCTGCGCGCGGTG
Source organism: Azospirillales bacterium (assembly GCA_044343785.1). Classification (GTDB taxonomy): domain Bacteria; phylum Pseudomonadota; class Alphaproteobacteria; order Azospirillales; family Azospirillaceae; genus CANGXM01. The sequence continues at coordinate 2,141 of JBIJED010000113.1, forward strand.
GGGCTCGGCGAGCGTCTCGACCACCATCCGGCGAAACTCTCCGGCGGACAGAAGCAGCGTGTCGCGATCGCCCGGGCGCTCGTCGGGGACCCGCGCCTCGTGCTTGCCGACGAGCCGACCGCCTCGCTCGACAAGGCGACCGGCCACGAGGTCGCAACGCTCCTGGAGCGGCTGGCGCGGGAGAAGGGCGTGCCCATCCTGCTGGTCACCCACGACCCCCGCATCCTCGGGATCGCCGACCGGGTCGTCGCCATGGAGGACGGCCGCATCGTCGATGCGGGCACGGCGCGGTGAGCCGCCCCGGCCGCCCCCGTTCGCGGCCGCGCCCTCACCCCGCGGCGCGGATGGCGGCGTGCAGCCGGTCGGGCGTCGCGGGCATGTCCAGATGGGCGATCCCGAACCCGCGGTGGAGCGCGTCGACCACCGCGTTCATCACCGCCGGGCACGAGCCGATCGACCCGGCCTCCCCCGCCCCCTTGATGCCGAGCGGGTTCGTCGTGGAGGGCACGTTGCGCGTCTCGAACCGGAACGACGGCACGTCGTCCGCCCGCGGCAGCGCGTAGTCCATCAGGCTTCCGGTCAGGAGCTGCCCGCCCGCGTCGAACACGGTGCGTTCCAGCAGCGCCTGTCCGATCCCCTGCACCACCCCGCCATGGACCTGACCCGCCAGCAGCAGCGGGTTCAGCACCACGCCGAAATCGTCGCAGATCGTGTAGCCGACCACCGTCGTGACGCCGGTCTCGGGGTCGATCTCCACCTCCGCCACATGGGTCCCGTTGGGATAGGTGGCGTCGGGCGGCACGAAGCCGCCCGCCCCCGAAACCCGCTCCGCCGTCGCCTCCGGCCGGCGGGCGAGGTCGGCCAGCGTCATCCGCCGGTCGGTGCCCACCACCCGCACCTCGCCGCCCCCGAATTCGATGTCGGCCGCCGCGGCCTCCAGCACGTCCGACGCCAGCAGGCGCAGCTTCTCCGCGAGGTCGGCCGAGGCCCGCCAGACCGACACGCCGCCCACGGGGATCGAGCGCGAGCCGCCGGTGCCGAAGCCGGTCGCCACCTCGGCCGTGTCGCCCTGGATCACGCGCACGCTCTCCAGCGGCACGTCGAGATGCTCGGACACCATCTGCGCATAGGCCGTGGCGTGCCCCTGGCCGTTCGACTGGGTGCCGGAGCGCACGGTGACCGTCCCGTCCGCCTCCAGCCGGATCGCCACGTCCTCGCCGTCGCCCCAGGCGGTGCACTCGATGTAGGTGGCGACCCCGATGCCGCGCAGCCGACCGCGCGCGTTCGAGCGTGCCGCGCGGTCCGCGAACCCGTCCCAGCCGGCCGACGCCAGCGCCTGCGTCAGGTGCCCGTCGAAGTCGCCCGTGTCGTAGGTCCGGCCGCCCACCGGCGTGGCGTAGGGCATCTGGTCGGGGCGGATGAAGTTGCGCCGGCGGATCTCGACCGGTGAGAGCCCCAGCGTGCGCGCCACGTGGTCGACCGTGCGCTCCAGAAGATAGGCCGCCTCGGGCCGGCCCGCACCGCGGTAGGCGTCGACCGGCGTCGTGTTGGTGTAGATGCCGCGCACGCGGACGAGGATGTGCGGCGTGCGGTAGACGCCGGTCATCATCGTCGCGCCGAGATAGGGGATGTAGGGCCCGAACTGGGAGAGATAGGCGCCCAGGTTCCCGCGGATGTCGAAGCGCATCGCCAGGAACCGCCCCTCGCCGTCGCACGCGACCTCCGCGCGGGCGAGGTTGTCGCGGCCCTGCGCGTCGGCGACGAAATGGTCGGAACGGTCGGCCAGCCAGCGCACCGGCCGCCCGGTGCGCCTCGCCGCCACGGCGGCCAGCGCGTATTCCCGGTACATGAAGGCCTTGGTGCCGAAGCCGCCGCCGACGTCGGGCGTGACCACCCGCACGCGGGCGGGGTCGACCTTGAGCACCACCTTGGCCAGCGTGTCGCGCAGGCCGTGCACGCCCTGGCTGGAGACGTGGAGGGTCAGGTCCTCGCCCGCCCATTGGGCCAGCGCCCCACGCGGCTCCATGTAGTTCGTGATCAGCCGGTTGTTCTCGACGTCCAGCGTCACGACGTGCGCGGCCGCCGCGAAGGCGGCGTCGACCGCGGCGGCGTCGCCCATCGTGGTGTCGTAGGCGACGTTGTCGGGCTGTCGCGCCCACACCGGCGGCGCGCCCGGCGCCGTGGCGGCGGCCAGCGTGGCGACCGCGGGCAACGGTTCGTAGGCGACGGCGATCGCCTCCAGCGCGTCTCGGGCGGCGTCGAGGCTGTCGGCGACGACGAAGGCCAGCGCGTCGCCGACGTGCCGGGCCGTCCCGTCGGCAAGCACCGGGATGGGGGCGAGGTGGTTCTGCGTGCCGTCGCCGTTCGCCAGCGGGGCGAGGCAGGGGACCGGGCCCAGGTCGGCCACGTCGGCGGCGGTCAGCACGCAGCGGACGCCCGGCAGGGCGCGGGCGGCGTCGAGGTCCGCGAGGGCGAATCGGGCATGCGCGTGGGCGCTGCGAAGGACGACCGCGTGCAGGCACCCCTCCGGCAGGATGTCGCCGACGTAACGGCCGCCGCCCGACAGGAGCCGCTGGTCCTCGACCCGGCGCACGGCCTGGCCCATCCCGAACTTCTTCATCGTCCCCTCCCCCGCCCTCGCGCGATCCTCAGAAGCGGACGCGATGGTGGCCCTTCAGGCCGAGCATGCGACGCGCGTCGTCCGGGCTCGCGACACCCGGATCCGGATCTTCGACCAGACGGCGCGCCCGTGTCACCCGTTCCGCGTTCGTCTCCGCGACGCGGCCCGGCCCGATCCACAGCGAATCCTCCAGGCCGACGCGCACGTTGCCGCCGTTCGCCAGCGCCTGCGCGGCCACGCCCACGGCCACGCCCACGGCCACGGCCAGCAGATTGCGGCCGGCCCCGAGCACGGACGAGACCCAGTCGTCGGCGCCGAAGAGCCGATCGGCCGTGCGCTTCATGTGCGCCACGTCCTCCGGATGCGGCCCGATGCCGCCGAGGATGCCGAACACGCTCTGGACGAACGACGGCGGTCGCACGAGGCCCCGGTCCACGAAATGCGCGAGCGTGCAGAGGTGGCCGACGTCGTCGCACTCGATCTCGAAGCGCACGCCGTTTTCGGCGCACCGTTCGAGGATGCGGGCGATGTCCGCGAAGGTGTTGCGGAAGATGCGCGCGCCCGGCCCGTCGCAGCAGCCGCGCGACCCGCTTGCGGCCGATGGCCCGACCGTCGGCACACAGGTCGGCGCGGATGCGCGGTGCGCCATAGGTTTCGCCCGAGCGCACCGTGACTGGCGACGATCCGCTCGCTCAGCGCGGCATCCGGCCTGGCTCCCGCCGATGGCCGGCGATCACGCCAGGCCCGGTAGCCGATTCCGGATCGGGGGGCGACTTCGGAGCATACGAACACTCTCCCGCGTCCGTCGAAGGGTGTCCACGAAACCAGCGCAACGCCGGTTGGAAGAGGAAGCGGGTATCGGGAACGCCGTCGATCATCCGCATGCTGGACATCGCGGATGGCGCTTCGGTGACGCTGATCCGAAAAAGCATTCCACATCGACGGGGTGCATCACCGGTTCACCGTAGATGGACTGCGCGATGCCATGCTCGAACCGGTGACCGATCCATGAACGGCCTTCAGGCCGGCAGAAAAGCGACGTCCTCATCCGTACCGATGCCGATGATCTCGCACCGGTAGAGGGTTTCGAGGTTCTGACGCGACAGGACCGCCCGAACCGGTCCCGACGCGAGGCAGGTCCCGTTGCGGATCAGCATCGCCCGGTCGGCGTGGCGGAGCGCGTGGTTGGGGTCGTGGGTGGAGAAGATCACGCCGAGACCGGCCGCCGCCAGCGACCGGATCTCCCGCATCACCCGCCCCTGGTTGCCGAAGTCGAGGCTGGCCGTCGGCTCGTCGAGGACGACGATCCGCGGCTCCTGCGCCAGCGCCCGGGCGATCATCGCCAGCTGCCGTTCCCCGCCCGAGACGAGCGTGTAGGGGCGATCGGCGAGGTGGGCGATGCCGAGCCGCTCCAGCATCGCGGCGGCGACCTGATGGTCCCGTACGGACGGCGCCTCGAACGGGCCCGACCGCGCGGTGCGGCCCATCAGCACCATCTCCGCCACCGTGAAGGCGAAGGTCCCGGCATGGACCTGGGGCACGTAGGCGACCAGCGTGGCCCGCTCGCGAACGCCCAAAGCCCCGAGCGGTCGCCCCGCCAGCCGAACCTCGCCACCCAGCGGCGGGACGAGGCCGAGCAGGGTCTTCAGCAGCGTCGTCTTGCCCCCGCCGTTCGGGCCGAGGAGCGCCAGCACCTCGCCCTCCGCGAGTGCCACGTCGAGGTCCCGGCCGACGACCCGCGTGCCGTACCCGACGACGAGGTCGCTACCCTCCAGGATCACGACCAGCCCTTCCGCGCGGTGCGCAGCAGCGCGATGAAGAACGGCGTGCCCACGACCGCCGTGAGGATGCCGAGCGGGATCTCCACCGGGGCTGCCGTCCGCGCCAGCGTGTCGATGACCAGCAGGTAGCCGCCGCCCAGGACCGCGGCGGTGGGCAGGAGCCGCGGGAACCCCGGCCCCACGAGGAACCGGGCGAGGTGCGGGACCACGAGACCGACCCAGCCGATGATCCCGGCCGCCGAGACCGACGCCGCGGTCACCAGCGTGGCCGCCGCGACGACCGCCGCCCGCATCGGTCCGGTCGGCACGCCCAGGGCACGCGCCTCCTCCTCCGGCAGCGACAGGGCGTTCATCCGCCAGCGCAGCGCCAGGAGGACGATCGTGCCGAGAAGGACGGGGCCCAGCAGCGGGACGAGGTCGTCGGGTGCGGTGCCCGACAGGCTGCCCAGGAGCCAGAAGGTCATGGCGGGCAACTGGTTGTAGGGATCGGCCAGATACTTCACCAGGCCGACGCCCGCGCCCAGCAGCGCGCCGACCACGACGCCCGTCAGCACGAGGACGAGGACCGTGTCCCCGCCCCGCAACGCTGATCCGATCAGGTAGACCGCCGCAACGGCGGCGAGCCCGCCGGCGAAGGCCAGCGCCTGGATGCCGATCACGCTCAACGAGAACAGGATGCCCACCACCGCGCCCAGCGCGGCGCCGGAGGAGGCGCCGAGGATGTCGGGCGAGACGAGCGGATTGCGGAAGAGGCCCTGGAACGCCGTGCCGGCCACCGCCAATGCCGCACCCACCAGCACGGCCGCGAGCACCCGCGGTCCCCGGATCTGCCACAGGACCGTCTCCACCGCCGGCGGGAGGCCGGAGGGGCGTCCGGTCACGGCGGCATGGAGTGCGGCCAGCAGGTCGGCCGGGCCGATCGGGAACCGGCCGACCGCGAACGCCACGATCACGCCACCGACGAGGACCGCGACGGCGACCGCGAAGCCCGATGCGCCCCTCAAACGGTCCCCGCCAGCAGACGATCGAGCGCCGCGTCGGATGGGGTGACATGGTAGAAGCGGGCGTAGAAGGCCCGGGTCATGGCGCGCAGGTCCTCGGGAAAGAGGTCCGGATAGAGGACCCTGCCCAGCCAGCGCAGCCCGATCAGACGGTTGACCGACGGCGGCGAGTCGACCCAGCCGAAGGGAAGCCCCGGCGCCAGATGGACCCGGCCGCTGCGCACCGCCGAGACCCCGGCCCAGCCCGGATCGGATCGGACGGCGGCGGCGAAGCCCCGGTCGATGGTGACGATCACCTCCGGGTCCCAGGCGATCACCTGTTCCAGAGAGACGTTCGCGAGGCTTCCCCGCTGGGCGCCCGCCACGTTGCGCGCCCCCATGATCTCGATCGCCTCGACGTTGATCGAACCGGCGAGCCCGGTCTCCAGTCCACGGGGGCCGCGGGCGTGGTCGACGCGCGGCCGGCGGTCGG
>JBIJED010000114.1:0-7992 GCA_044343785.1 Azospirillales bacterium
GCTCGCGACCGCCCTCGGCCTCGCGACGGCGTGGATCGTGGGGTCGACGGTCGCCTTCGGCGATGGGCTCGTCCTGCCTTTCATGCAGGCCCTCGTCGCGGTGGCGATCGCATACCTGCTGATCTTGCTGTTCCGCATCTCCTTCGGCGACCGCGACCGGCGCAAGATCCAGAAGGCGTTCTCGCTCTACCTGCCCCAGGCGCTCGTCGACAAGATGGCCGAGACCGGCGCCATGCCGGCGCTCGGCGGCGAGACCCGGACGGTGAGCATCCTCTTCTCCGACCTCGCCTCCTTCACCAAGATCTCGGAGGGCGTGGAGCCGGACGTGCTCGTCGCGTGGCTCAACGATTATTTCGGCGCGATGACCGACATCATCGAGGAGCACGGCGGGTTCGTCGACAAGTTCATCGGCGACGCGATCCTCGCCGTCTTCGGCGCGCCGCTCGACGATCCCGACCACGCGACCAGCGCGGTGAAGGCCGCGTTGAAGATGAAGGCGCTGCTCGCCGACCCCAACGGTCCGCTGGCCGGCGGGGCGCTGGGCACGCCGAAGTGCCGGGTCGGCATCAACTCCGGCCCGGTGCTGATCGGCAACATCGGCTCCTCGCGCCGCTTCAACTACACCGTCATCGGCGACGCGGTGAACCTCGCCTCGCGCCTCGAGGGTGCCAACAAGGGCTACGGCACGCAGGTCCTCGTGAGCGAGGACACCTTCAAGCTCTGCAACGGCGAGGTGGCGTTCCGGGAACTCGACACGGTGCGGGTCGTCGGCCGGTCGGCGCCGGTCAGCCTCTTCACGCCCGTCTCGGCGGACGAGCTGGCCGATCCCAAGGAATCGGCCGTCCGGCAGGTCTATGCGCTGGCGCTCTCCGCATGGCGGGCGGGCCATTTCCCGGTCGCGATCGAGCGGTTCAAGACGACTGCCCACGCCGACGGGGCCGCGGCGGCCTTCCTCAGGCGGGCAAAGGCGTTCGCCAACGTGCCGAAGCCGCCGGGCTGGAACGGCGTCACCGATCTGACCGAGAAATGAGCGGCCGGCCGGCCGGGAGGCGTCGCCGGCTGGCGCGGCGGCGGCCCCGGCGGCTATAAGCGGCGCGCGCCCGCGCCGGCGCCCGCTCCCGACCGATGATGCCCTTTCTCCGCTCGATCGCCTTCAACGCCGTCTTCTACGGCTGGACAGCGCTGATGTGCGTGCTGCTCAGCTGGCTCTTGCTGCTGCCCAAGCGGCGGATGATGCCCGTCATCCGCTGGTATCTGCGGTCGGTCACGGTGATCGAGCGCATCTTCGCCGACCTCCGCTGGGAACTGCGCGGTGCCGGGAACCTGCCCTCAGGGCCCTGCATCGTCGCCCAGAAGCACCAGTCGGCGTGGGAGACGATGAAGCTCCATGCCCTCTTCGACGACCCGGCCATCGTCTACAAGCGCGAACTCGGCTTCATCCCCCTCTGGGGCTGGTTCCTGCGCAAGGTGCGGATGATCCCCATCGACCGCGGCGGCAAGGGCCGCGCCATCCAGTCGCTCCTCGCCGGGGCGCGGGCCGTGGTGGCGGAGGGGCGACCGATCGTCATCTATCCGCAGGGCACCCGCACGGCGCCGGGAACCTGGATTCCCTATCGGGCGGGCATTTCCGTCCTCTACGAGACGCTGAACCTCCCGGTGGTGCCGATCGCCCTCAACTCCGGCATGTACTGGGCACGCCGGAGCTTCCGCAAGCGGGCGGGCACGATCGTGGTGGAGGTGCTTCCTCCCATCCCGCCCGGCCTCGACCGGGAGACGTTCGTCCGCACCCTCGTCGACCGGCTCGAAACCGCGACCGATCGCCTCGTCGCCGAGGCCGGCGGGCCGCCGACGCCCAGGCCGGCGTCGTTGGAGGTGCCACCGATGAGCGCTGCCCGCGCCGCGCCAAGCCCATCTAGTGTGGATGACGGTTTGGAATGAGGGGTGAATCGGGCGCGTGGCCCGTTCGCGTTCCACTGTTGACTCCGAACAAAACAGGAACGACGATGGCGCTTCGACCGGCCGCGTGGAGAGAGGGCTGACGATGGGCGCCGACATCGCCGCGATCGATCCGGGCATCGACCGGACTGACCCCTTCCGCGCGCCGATCGCGCGCCGGGTCTGGGACATGAAGTACCGGCTGAAGGCGGCGGACGGAACGCCGGTCGACACGATCGTCGCCGACACGTGGCGCCGTGTCGCCCGGGCGCTGGCGGTGCCGGAGCGCGACCCGGCGACGTGGGAACGCCGGTTCCTGCGGGCGTTGGAGGGGTTCCGGGTCCTGCCGGCGGGCCGCATCCTCGCCGGCGCGGGGACCGACCGGTCCGTCACCCTCTTCAACTGCTTCGTCATGGGCACCGTGCCCGACGACATGGGCGGCATCTTCGCCGGCCTGCGCGAAGCGGCGCTGACGATGCAGCAGGGCGGGGGGATCGGCTACGACTTCTCGACCCTGCGGCCCAAGGGGGCGCCCGTCGTCGGCGTCGGGGCCGACGCCTCGGGTCCCGTCTCGTTCATGGACGTGTGGGACGCCATGTGTCGGACCATCATGAGCGCCGGCTCCCGCCGGGGCGCCATGATGGCCACGCTGCGCTGCGACCATCCCGACATCGAGGCCTTCGTCGAGGCCAAGCGCGAGCCCGGGCGGCTGCGCAATTTCAACCTGTCGGTCCTCGTCACCGACCCGTTCATGGTCGCGGTGGAGGCCGACGGGCCGTGGCCGCTCGTCTTCGGCGGCCGCGTCCATCGCACGATCCGGGCCCGCGACCTCTGGGACCGCATCATGCGGGCGACCTACGCCTACGCCGAGCCGGGCGTGATCTTCATCGACCGGATCAACGCCGCGAACAACCTCGCCTACTGCGAGACGATCGCCGCGACCAATCCCTGCGGCGAGCAGCCGTTGCCGCCCTACGGCGCCTGCCTTCTCGGCTCGGTCAATCTCGCGGCACTCGTGTCCGATCCCTTCGGCGAGGCGGCCGGGCTCGACATGGACGCGCTGGCCGATCTCGTGCCCGTCGCCGTGCGCATGCTCGACAACGTCACCGACGTGTCGAACTTCCCGCTTCCCGCCCAGGCGGCGGAGGCGCGGGCCAAGCGGCGGATCGGCCTCGGCGTCACCGGCCTCGCCGACGCGCTGGCGATGTGCCGGGTGCGCTACGGCTCGCCCGAGGCGGTGGCGCTCACCGGCCGCTGGCTCGCCGCCATCCGCCGGCACGCCTATCTCGCCTCCGTGGCGCTCGCGGAAGAGAAGGGCGCCTTTCCGCTGTTCGACCGCGACGCGTATCTGGCCGGGCGCACCGTCGCCACCCTCGACGCGGATGTCCGTGACGCGATCGCGCGGCACGGCATCCGCAACGCGCTCGTCACCTCCATCGCCCCGACCGGGACGATCTCGCTGCTCGCGGACAACGTCTCCTCCGGCATCGAGCCGATCTTCGCCCGCGCCTACACGCGCAACGTTCTCCAGCCCGACGGGTCGAAACGGACCGAGACGGTGGCCGACCATGCCTGGCGCCTCTGGCAGGAGCGGCACGGTCCGGTCGCGCCGGTCCCGGACTTCTTCGTCGACGTCGCCGGCCTTTCGCCGCGCGACCACCTCGTGATGCAGGCGGAAGCCCAGAAGTACGTCGACAGCTCCATCTCCAAGACCATCAACGTCCCCGAGGACCTGCCCTTCGAGGATTTCTGCGACGTCTACCGCGAGGCCTACGCGCTGGGGTGCAAGGGCTGCACGACCTACCGCCCGAACGCGGTCACCGGCTCGGTCCTCACCGCCGATCCGCCGGCCATGTCCGAACCGAGCCCGGCGCCCGAACCCGCGCCCGGGCGGCGGGAGGGGGGCGGGGAGGTGGTCTGGATGACGCAGCCGCTCGACCGGCCGGACGCGCTGCCCGGGCGTACCTACAAGGTCCGCTGGCCCGACAGCGCGCACGCGCTCTACATCACCATCAACGACGTGATCCAGGAGGGGCGGCGTCGGCCGTTCGAGGTGTTCGTGAACTCCAAGAACATGGAGCATTACGCCTGGACCGTGGCGCTGACCCGCATGATCAGCGCGGTGTTCCGCCGGGGCGGCGACGTCTCCTTCGTGGTCGAGGAGCTGAAGGCCGTCTTCGACCCCCGGGGCGGACAGTGGATGGGGGGCCGTTACGTCCCCTCGCTGCTCGCCGCGATCGGCGAGGTGATCGAACGGCACCTGATCGAGATCGGGTTCATCGTCCGCCCGGTCCCCGAGGGCGGGCCGCAGGCCGCCGCGCGATCGATCGGCGCGGAGCCGCAGGAGCGTCCCCGGCAATGTCCCCGTTGCGGCGAGGCCGGGCTGGTCGTACAGGAAGGGTGCGCGTACTGCCCCGGCTGCGGCTATTCCCGCTGCGGCTGAGGGCGGGGCGCCGTTCCGTTCCCTGACGCCGCGGGTGTTCATGCGTCGCTTCCGCCTGCCGCTCGTCGCCGCCTTTCTCGTGGTCGCGGCGGTCGTCGCCTACGCCGGCTGGTGGTGGATCGCCGCGCGCACCGCGCGGGAGGAGGTCGCCGTCTGGGCCGCGCGCGAGCGTGCGGCCGGATCGCAGGTCTCTTTCGCCGACCTGTCCGTCGGCGGGTTCCCCCTCTGGCTCCGGGTCACCGCGACGGACTTCTCGATCGTCCGCCGCGGCGGGCTCGCGGTCGCGGCCCCGTCGATCACCGTCGCCGCGCGGCCCTGGTCCGTGCTCGACCTCGAGGTGTCCATCCCGGCGCCGTTCACCGCCGTCATCCCGGCCGACGTGATGCTGGACGTCACGGCGCCGCGGGCCGCCGGCTCGCTGTCGTTCGGCATCGACGGACAGATCCGGTCCGCCGACATCACCATCCCCGACGTGGTGGCGAAAGCGCGGGGGGCGACGTCGACCGCGACGATCGCGCGCACCGACCTCGACCTCCTGCGGACCGAGGACGGCGGGTTCCGCGGCGGCGTCACCCTGTCCGATCTCGACCTTCCGATGGCGGCGCGCCTGCCGCTCGGCCGCAAGGCGAGCCTCGCCTCGGTCCGGTTCCGCGCGCCGCCGCCCGTTCCGGCCCGGATCGACACGCCCTCGCTCGCCGGCTGGACCCAGGCGGGAGGGCGCGTGCTGGTGGAGCGCGGGCAGTTCGCCTGGGGCCCGCTGGCCGTGAACGCGGAAGGCTGGTTCGCCCTCGACGGTGCGCTTCAGCCCATCGCTCAGGTCACCGGCCGCGTCGCGGGTTTCAACGAGGCGCTGGAGGCCTTCGCCGCCGCCGGCTTCCTGCGCGAGAACGTGGCGATGGCGCGGACGGTGCTGAACCTGATGGCGGCCGCAAATCCCAATCCGGGCCAGCGGCCCGAGATCGTCGCCGGCCTGACCATCCAGGACCGCTGGGTCACCCTCGGTCCCGTACGCCTCGGGCGGCTCCAGCCGATCGACTGGCCGCCCTGAGGCGACGGGCTCAGGGGCCGAAGCGGCGCAGCAGGCGCTCGATGTAGTCGCGCTCGATCTGCGGGCGACCGAGGTCGCCCGACCGGCGGCGCAGCTCGTCGAGGATCTCCCGCGCACGCTGGAGTTCCGCCTCCTCCGGGATCCGGACGTTCTCGGTGTCGAACTGCCCCTGGCCGGGGATCTGCCGGCCGAGCGGATCGCGGTTCTGGCGGGCGTTGGGGCGGAAGGGCTGGATCTGCGGCGGGCCGTTGTTCGGGCCGCCCTGCTGCCCGTTCTGCTCGCCCTGCTGCTGGCCCATCATCTGCTGGCCCATCTGCTCGGCGAAGTTCTGGAGGCCCTGCTGAAGCTCGTCGATGGCGTTGCCCTGTTGGGGCACCGCCTGTCCCGGCTGGCCGCCCTGGAGCGACTGTTCGGCGCCGCGCATGGCCCGCTCGGCGCGCTGGAGCGCCTGCGGGATCTCGCCGCCGTTCATCTCGCTCATGCGGCGCATCATCTCGCCCAGCTGGCGGCGCAGCTGCTCCTGCATCGCCGCCATGTCGCCCTCGCCCTGCTGGCCCTGTTGCCCTTGCTGGCCTTGCTGGCCCTGTTGTCCTTGCTGTCCGCGCTGACCTTGCTGCTGCTGGCCCTGCTGCCCGCGCTGGCCCTGCTGGGACTGGCGGAAGGTCTGGTCCATCAGCCGCTGCTGCTCCTGGATCAGTCGCTGCATGTCCTGCATGAGCTGGTTGCCCTCGCTCATGCGCTGCTGGTCCATCCGGCCCATCTGGCCGAGGCGCATGGTCTCCATCATCTGCTGGAGCTGGGAGAGCATCTGGCGCGCCGCGTCGCGGGCCCCGGCCTCGCTCATCCGCCGCATCTGGTCCATCATCTGCTGCATCTGCTGCGGGTCGAAGACCTGCGCGTTCGGGTCGAACGGCATGGTCGGCAGCGGCTCGCCCCGGGCGAGCATGTCGCGCAGCTCCTGCTGCAGCGCCTGCATGAACCGGTCCATCGCCTGCTGCAGCTGGTCCATCAGTTGCCGGATCTCCTCGTCCGACGCGTTGCGGTCGAGCGCGTCGGCCAGCGCCTGCTGGGCCGCGCGCAGGTCGCGTTCGACGGTCGTGAGGCGCCCCTCCTCGATCCGCAGCGCGAGGTCCCAGAGCAGGGCCTGCGCGCTGGTGATGCCCTCGTTGCTGCGGTCGAGGAAGAGCCGCGCGACCGTTGCGCGAAGGCCGAGGAAGACGACGGAATCCTCGAAGAAGGTCCAGGGCCGGGCGCTGATGCCGGCGAGCGCGCGGGCCACCTCCTCGCGCACCGCGTTGCCGCCGCGGGTGAGTTCCTTGCGCTGGGCGACGATGGCGCGGGCGACCGGGTGGTTGAACGTCCGCTCGGGCAGCACGAAGGCCGCCGACTCGCTGTCGCCGGTCTGCCCGGCGCCGTCGCGTGCGGTGAGGGTCAGCGTCACGGGCAGGCCGGCCCAGACGTGGGCGGTCAGGTCGTGGAGGCTGGAATGCTTCGCCTCCCGCGGCTGGACGCCGGGAAGGGCCAGCGGAAGCTCGACCGGGCTCGGGTCGATGGCGCCGCCCGGATCCTGGAGCCGGATCGTCCCGGCCACCGACACGAGGCCGTAGTCGTCGGCCGCCTGATACTCGATCTGGAGCGTGCCGCGCTCGGTGCGCTTGGGCTCCTGGGCCAGCGCGATCGTGGGCGGCGCGTCCGGCACCACGGTGACGGGCCAGCTGCCGAGCGTCCGCGTGCCCTGGCCGACGGCCACCCGGTCGCCCGACGTGATGGTCGCCTCGGCCTGGAAGCTCGTGGAATCGACGCGCTTGAAGGGGGCCCTGGCGCCGTTGGCGGTCAGGTCCGGGACGGCGGAGCCGCCGGTGACCCGGGCGAGGAGCGCGCTGCCGGTCGGCACCGACACCGTCGGCGCCTGCGCCCCTTCCGCCAAGGTGCGCAACAGCTGCGGGGGCAGGCGGGTGTATTCCGGCGGGTTCAGCCAGAGGTCGAGATGCGGCGGGGCGGCGGCGATCCGGCCCATCAGGTCGGGGGTGACGGCCGCATGGATCCGGTCCCACCAGTCGCCGCGGCTGCCGACGGCGCCGATGAAGAGGAGGAGGACGAGCGCCGCGCGGAGCGCGAACGGATCGCGCCGGGCGACGTTCGGGTGCGGACCCTTCAGGCGCAGCCGGTCGAGCTGGGCGCGGGCGCGCTCCTGGTGGATGCGCCAGACCGCGGCCAGCGTCGGATCGGTCCCCGGTGGCAGGCGGTCGACCACCGTCTCCAGCGGGCGGTGCGCCAGCGCGCTGTCGCGCTCGAGCCGGCGGCGGGCCGCCGCATGGTCGGGCAGGCGGACCCTGCGGAGGCCGAGCCACAGCGCCGCCGCGAAACCGACCGCCAGCGCCGCAAGCACGAGACCGTGGAACCATCCCGGCAGGAGGGGCAGCACGTTGAACAGCGCGAGTGCCAGGAACAGGCCGGCGACCATCGCGGCCGGCCAGAGGGCCGGCCAGAGCGCCTCCCACACGAGCGTCGCCCGCGCGAGGCCGAGCCGGAGACCCGCGGGGTCCCGTCCTGCGGTCTGGTCCGG
>JBIJED010000124.1:0-7575 GCA_044343785.1 Azospirillales bacterium
CCGCAGGTCGGGCGACTCCGACTGACGCGTCGACCGGCCGGGGAACCCCGGCTTTTCCGGTTGCGGGGCCCCGACCCCTCTGGCACCGTCCGGGAATGGTAGGGTCCCGGTGATCGCCCACAACATCTCGGGCCGACCGGTCGCGAACCGAAGGGCCGATCCCCGCCGTCACGAGGAGGGCGCAACGCGATGTCAGCCGTTGCCGTCGAAACCACCACCCGGTCTCCCAACCCGCTGGACGTCGTCGAGGAGATCGTTCTCGCGAACGAGTGGCCGTTCGACCGCACGACGGACGACGAGATGTTCGTCGAGATCCAGGGCCGCTGGTGCGACTACCGGCTCTATTTCGTCTGGCAGCCCGAGGTCGGGGCGCTGCAGTTCACCTGCCAGTTCGACATGAAGGTGCCCGGCGGCCGGAAGGCGCCGGTGAACGAGCTTCTGGCCGACGTCAACAATCGCCTCTGGCTCGGCCATTTCGACGTCGAGCCCGACGACCACACGCCCATGTTCCGCCACGCGCTTCTGCTGCGCGGGCAGCGGGGCGCCACGATCGAACAGATCGAGGATCTGGTTGAGGTCGCGCTGACCGAGAGCGAGCGCTACTACCCGGCCTTCCAGTTCGTGATCTGGGGCGGCAAGACCGCCCGCGACGCGATCGAGGCGGCCATCCTCGACACGGTCGGCGAAGCGTGAGCGCGACGCTCCTCCTGCTCGGCTGCGGGAAGATGGGCCAGGCCCTTCTCCAGGGCTGGCTCGCCGCCGGCACCGTCTCGGCCGTCGAGGCGGTGGAACCCGACGTGGGCATCGTGCCCGCCGACCCGCGCGTCGGCGCCCGCGCGTCGGTCGCCGACGTTCCGGCGGACTTCCGGCCCGACGCGGTGCTGGTCGCGGTGAAGCCGCAGATGATGGACACGGCCGCCCCGGGCCTCCGGCCGTTCGTGGGCGACGGCACGGTCGTCGTCTCGATCGCGGCCGGCAGGACGCTCGCCTACTTCACCGGCCTCTTCGGCGCGGCGACGCCCGTCGTCCGCGCCATGCCGAACACGCCCGCCGCCGTGGGCCGCGGCATGACGGTGTGCTGCGCGACCCCCACGGCGACGGCGGCCCAGCGCGACCTCGCCCACCGGCTCCTCGCCGCGGTCGGCGGCGTCGAGTGGGTCGACGACGAGGATCTGATCGACCCGGTGACGGCGGTGTCGGGCGGCGGCCCGGCCTACGTCTTCCTGCTGATCGAGGCGCTGGCCGAGGCCGGCCGCAAGCAGGGCCTGCCGGCCGACCTCGCGATGCGGATCGCCCGGGCGACGGTCGCGGGCTCGGGCGAACTCGCACGCCTGTCGGACGAGTCGGCCGCACGCCTTCGCGAAAACGTCACGAGCCCCGGCGGAACGACCCGCGCGGCGCTCGACGTGCTGATGGGCGAGGGCGGGATGCAGCCGCTGTTCGACGCCGCCATCGCCGCGGCGACGCGGCGCGCGCGCGAACTGCGGTGAGGGCGGATCCGGCGGCATTCTCGGCCCTCCCCTCCGTCCCCGACGAGCCCCCCCGTGACCACCCCCACCTTCCTTGAGGCCCTCGGCTGGTGGTTCCGCCTCGGCTGCGTCAGCTTCGGCGGGGCGGCGGGGCAGATCGCCATGATGCAGGCCGAGGTGGTCGACCGGCGGAAATGGGTCGATCAGGCCCGGTTCCTCCATGCGCTCAACTACTGCATGCGCCTGCCGGGACCGGAGGCGCAGCAGCTCGCCACCTGGATCGGCTGGCGCCTGCACGGCGTCTGGGGCGGCGTCGCGGCCGGCACGCTGTTCGTCCTGCCGGGTGCCCTCGTCCTCTGGGCGCTGTCGTGGACGGCGGCGGCACACGGCGACCTGCCGGTGGTCGCCGCTATCTTCGACGGGGTGAAGCCGGTCGTCCTCGCGATCGTGCTGGCCGCGGTGTGGAAGATCGGCCGGCGGACCCTGACCCGCCCGCCGGCCGTGGCGCTGGCGGCGGGCGCCTTCGTCGGCCTCGCGCTCCTCGACCTGCCCTTCCCGCTGATCGTGCTGGGCGCCGGCGCGATCGGCCTCGCGGCGGCGCGCGCGGGCCTCGATATCTCGTCGCTGAAGCTCCCGCCGGACGACGGGCACGCCGTGCCCGCACCGTCCGCCGGTCGGATCCTGCGTCTCGTCGCGATCTTCGCCGTCCTCTGGGCGGTGCCGGTCGCGGCGGTGCTGGCGCTCGTCGGTCCCGGGCCGTTCGAGGCGATGGTCGGGCTGTTCACGACGGCGGCCTTCGTCACCTTCGGCGGGGCCTACGCGGTCCTGCCCTACGTCGCCGAGGCGGCGGTGGAGACCCACCGCTGGCTGACCCCGGCCGAGATGCTCGACGGGCTGGCGCTGGCCGAGAGCACGCCCGGGCCGACGATCCTCGTCATCCAGCACGTCGGCTTCCTCGCCGCGTGGAAGGATCCGGGGGCGCTCACCCCGCTCGCCGCCGCCACGATCGGCGCGGCGCTCTCCACCTACGTGACCTTCCTGCCGAGCTTCCTGTTCATCCTCGCCGGGGGGCCGTATGTCGAGGCGGTGGCGCGCTCTCGGCTCGCGGCCGGCGCACTGGCGGGGATCGGCGCGGCGGTCGTGGGGGTGATCCTCAACCTCGCGCTCTTCCTGGGCGTTCCGGTGATCTGGCCCGCGGGCGGGCCGGACCCGGTCGCGATCGTCGTCGCGGCGGCGGCGCTCTGGCTTCTCCTCGCCCGCGGCCTCGCGGTCCACTGGGCGGTGCTGGCGGGGGCGGCGGCCGGGCTCGCCGAGGCGGCGGTGCGCGGCGCGCTGTGACCGCTCAATCCTCGTCCGGCACCTCGACGTCGATCGGCACGCCCGGCTCGAACTTCGCCGTGCGGATGGACAGCGCCGACTTCACGTGGCTGACGTTGGG
This sequence comes from Azospirillales bacterium, assembly GCA_044343785.1. Classification (GTDB taxonomy): domain Bacteria; phylum Pseudomonadota; class Alphaproteobacteria; order Azospirillales; family Azospirillaceae; genus CANGXM01. The sequence goes on from JBIJED010000124.1 coordinate 2,908, forward strand.
GGCCGTGGTGAGCTTCGTGGTGAGGAAGGTCTGGTAGGCGTCCCAGCTCTCGGCGACCACCTTCAGCAGGAAGTCGGTCTCGCCGGCCAGCATGTGGCACTCGCGCACCTGGGGCCAGCCGGACACCGTCTCCTCGAACCGGCGGAGATCGGTCTCCGCCTGGCTCGTCAGCCCGACCTGGGCGAAGACGGTGACCTCGTATCCCATCATCTTCGGGTTGATGTCGGCATGGTAGCCGCGTATGAAACCGGCCTGTTCGAGGGCGCGCACGCGGCGCAGGCACGGCGGGGCCGAGATTCCGGCGCGGCGGGCCAGTTCGACGTTCGTCATGCGGCCGTCGGCCTGGAGGTCACGGAGGATGCGCCGGTCGATGCGGTCGAGTTTCACACGGCGCATGATCGTCCTGGAACGTCTGTGACGACGGTTTTGTAACGATATTTCCGTGAGCACGCAGATACGCGAATTCCCTCATGCCGGCAAGCCGGAACCGGCCACCGCCACGCCCCTCTGCTGGGTCGTCACCGACGGCAAGGTCGGGATGGAGACCCAGTGCGTGGGCCTCGCCGAGGCGCTGGGCTTCGACCCCGTGGTCAAGCGCATCCGCCTGCGCCAGCCCTGGCGCGCGCTGAACCCGTGGCTCCCCATTCCCGGCCGGCGGGTGTTCGCGCCCGGCAGCGATGCCTTCGTCCCCCCCTGGCCCGACGTCATGATCGCGACCGGCCGGCAGAGCGCGGGCCCCGCCCTCTACGCGAAGAAGCGGACCGGCGGCCGGCTCTTCTGCGTCCAGATCCAGGACGCCGGGGTGGCGCCGCACCGCTTCGACCTCGTGGTCGTGCCCGGGCACGACAGGGTGCGTGGCGACAACGTCGTCACCACGCTGGGGGCGCTGAACCGCGTCACGCCCGGGCGGCTCGCCGCCGAGGCCGCCCGCTGGGCCCCCCGCCTCGCCCACCTCCCCTCGCCCCGCCTCGCCGTGCTGATCGGCGGCGACAACGGGGCGTTCCGCCTCACGTCCGGCCGGATGCGGGACCTCGCCGACCGCCTCGCCGCCCTCGCGCACGAGGGCTGGGGCCTCATGGTCACACCGTCCCGGCGGACCGGGGCGGCGAACGAGGCGATGCTGCGGGACGCGCTGGCGGGCGTCGACGCCTTCGTCTGGGACGGGACCGGCGACAATCCCTATTTCGGCTTCCTCGGCCTCGCCGACGCGATCGTCGTCACCGCCGACAGCGTGAACATGGTGACGGAAGCCGCCGGAACCGGCCGGTCGGTGCACGTGGTCGACCTCGACGGCGGCTCGCCCAAGTTCGCCGCCTTCCACGCCTCGATGCGCGCGGCCGGGATCGCACGGCCCTTCGCGGGGACGATCGGGCGCTGGGACTATCCGCCGCTGTTGGAAACCGCCCGCGTCGCGGGCATCGTTGGTGAGCGGTTGCGGGCGCGCGCTTGATCGCCGGGTCCGCGATGGCCACTTCGTCGTCACTGAGAATCGCTCGCAGGATCCGCCCATGTCGATGCTGGACATCGCCGCCTTCCGCGCCACCCCGCTGTCGACGGACCCGTTCGACCACCTCATCGTCCCGGGCTTCCTGAAGGGCGAGACGCTGGCGGCGGTCAACCGCGACTATCCGGCCATCGACAAGCCCGGCAGCTTCCCCCTGCCCGAACTGCGCTACGGCGGCGCGTTCCGGCAGATGATCGACGCGCTGGAGGGACCGGACCTCCAGGAGGCGTTCGAGGAGAAGTTCGGGATCGACCTCGCCGACCACCCGACGATGATCACCGTGCGCGGGATGGCGCGGGCGCGCGACGGCCAGATCCACCTCGACAGCAAGACCAAGATCATCACCGTGCTCCTCTACATGAACGCGAGCTGGGAGCATGAGGGCGGTCGTCTGCGCCTGCTGCGCTCGCCCGACAGCCTGGACGACATGGTGGCCGAGGTGCCGCCCCAGGAAGGCACGCTGCTGGCCTTCCGCAACGGCCCCACCGCCTGGCACGGCCACGCGCCCATCGAGGGCCAGCGCCGCGCGATCCAGCTGAACTGGGTCACCGACGCAGGCGTCGTCCGGCGCGAGCAGGTCCGCCATCGCGTCTCGGCCACGCTGAAGCGCCTCAACCCCTTCGCCTGAGGGGACCATAATGGCCCTCGACATCGAGACCTTCTCCGCCTCGGCGGGCGGGTCGAGCCTCTTCAAGGCCCTCGGCCATCCGCTGGCGGCCCCCCGCGTCGCGGAGATCGCCGACCGGCTGGCGGCGGCGCGGCGGGTCGTGGTCTACGATCCGAACGGCCAGATCCGCACGGTGGCGGCGCTGTGCGACCTGTCGCGCGTGCCCGTCGCGGCGCTGCTGGCGCAGGACGCGGAGCACGTGGGGCGCGAGGCGCTCGGCGCCGTCGCCCGGCCGGTGACGGCGCTTCCGGCGCTCGACGCCGACGTGCTGTTCGTCGCCGCCTTCGACGCCGAGCGCCTCCTCGGCCAGATCGGCCACCTGATCCCGGCGGGCACGACCGTCGTCACGCTGGACGAGGCGCGCCTTCCCGACGCGATGCTGTCCGACCGCCGCACCTATCTGGCCGGGGTGAACTGGGCGACGAACTTCGCCTTCTTCCGCGACGCGGACGGCCTGCACACGCGCATCGTGACCGCCAACTACTGGTCGGCGTACGGGGCGGCAGCACCACGCATGTGGTGCCGCCTGTTCGACGGATCGGGCCGCGCGATCGCGACGTGGGAGGACCCGCTGCCGCCCGCCAACGGCACGGTGACGATCGACAGCGCGGACGTCCGCCGTCGCTTCGCCCTGCCCGCCTTCACGGGCCAGCTGTTCGTCCACGTGCTGGGTGCCGCCGGCCACGACGTGGTGAAGTACGCGCTCGACACGTACGGCGACGCGGACACGGTTCTCTCCTGCACCCACGACGCCAACGCCTGGCCGTCCGACCTGTACGCCGGCCTGCCGGCGCCGGACGCGGGCGAGACGGTGGTCTTCTGGGTGCAGAACAGCCATCCGGTGCCGATCCCCGTCGGCGGGGTGACGCTGAACCGGATGGGCGTCGACCGGCCGGTCGCCCTGCCCCGCCCCGTGCCGGCCTTCGCGACCGAGCGGGTCGACGTTTCGGGCCTGCTGCCGGACCTCCGCTGGCCCGACCAGATCGAGATCCGGGCGGGCCGCCACCTCGTGCGGCCGCGCTACGAGATCCAGAAGGCGAACGGGCGGCTCAGGATCGCGCACCCCAACGTGGAGCGGAGCGACCTGCGCAGCGATCCGAAGCTGGCGGCGATGGGGGACCTGTTCGGCAAGGGCTTCATCCTGCCGGCCCCGGTGTTCCCCACCGGCCGCTACCACACCTTCGTGCAGCCGACGCCGATGTCGACGGCGCAGACCCGCCTTCCCATCCAGCTGGGCGTGTTCGATCAGGGCGGGCGGGAGCTGGCGCGGCACCGGTTCGGCGACCTGCCGCGCGACCATGCGGCCGCGATCGAGATCGGCGGGCTTCTGGCCCGGTCGGGGGCGACGCTGGAGGGCGCCGGGCACCTGGAGATCACCTACGACTTCGCGGCCGGCGACACGGCCGACGGCTGGCTGCACGCCATCTTCCGCTACGAGGACGTTGAGACGGGCCACGCGGCGGAGACCAGTTTCGGCAGCCACATCTTCAACACCGTGCTCACCTACAGGGGCGAGCCGCAGAGCTACGCCGGCCGGCCGCCCGGCCTCTCCACCCGCCTTTTCCTGCGGCTGGGGCCGGATCCGCTCGACACGCTCTGCCACCTCGTCTACCCCGCCTCCACGCCGTGGCACGCGACGTCGGACACGGCCTTCGTGCTGACCGACCGGACGGGGCGCGAGGTGGCGACGCGGCGCTTCCGCATCCCCTGCGGCGGCTCGCTCCACTACCGCCATCAGGCGCATTTCGACGCGAAGGAACGTGCGGAGGCGGGACCGGACGCGTATGTGTTGATCCGCGACACGACCTGCCGGCTGTTCGGCTATCACGGGCTCGTCCGGGAGGGCGCGTCGTTCAGCCTCGACCACATGTTCGGGTTCTGATCCCGGAGGTCCCATGCCCACCGTCCGTCACGTCCGTCTCCTGATCATCGGCGGCGGCCCCGCCGGCTACACGGCCGCGATCTACGCCGCCCGCGCGGCGATGAAGCCGGTGCTGGTCCAGGGGATGCAGCCGGGCGGGCAGCTCACCATCACCACCGACGTCGAGAACTATCCCGGCTTCGAGGACCCGGTCACCGGGCCCGCGCTGATGGAGGCGATGCAGAAGCAGGCGGAGCGCTACGGGACCGAGATGGTGTTCGACGTGGTGACGGCGGTCGACTTCTCCGCCCGCCCGTTCAAGGCCGTGTGCGACAGCGGCGACGTGTTCACCGCCGACGCGGTGGTGATCGCGACGGGCGCCCAGGCGCGCTGGCTCGGCCTGCCGTCGGAGGCCGCCTACCAGGGTGCGGGCGTGTCGGCCTGCGCCACCTGCGACGGCTTCTTCTTTCGCGGCAAGGCGGTCGCGGTGGTGGGCGGCGGCAACACCGCGCTCGAGGAGGCGCTCTACCTCACCCACCACGCCAGCCACGTGACCATCGTCCACCGGCGCGACGGATTCCGCGGGGAGAAGGTGCTGCAGGAGCGCGTGGCACGCCACCCGAAGATCTCGGTCGT
>JBIJED010000115.1:0-7987 GCA_044343785.1 Azospirillales bacterium
TCTCCACGATCCGGCCGAGATCCAGGACCGCGACCCGGTCGGCCATGTGGCCGACCACGGCGAGGTTGTGGCTGATGAAGAGATGGGTGAGGCCGTGCGCGGCCCGAAGGTCCTTCATCAGGTTCAGGATCGGCATCCGCACCGAGACGTCGAGCGGACGGCCACGCGCAGGTCGCGCACCTCCAGAAGGGCGGGAGCCGCCGGCATCGCCTTCGCCATCATGTCCGCGGCGACGCTGTCGTTCCTCGGCTTCGGCATGCCGCCGACCCGGCCTTCCCTCGGCACGCTGATCAAGACCGGCTACGCCGACCTCTTCTCGGGCGAATGGTGGGTGGCCATCTCTCCCGGTGCGGCGCTGGTCGTCCTGCTGGTCTCGATCAATCTGTCGGGCGACTGGCTGCGGGACCTGCTCGACCCGCGTCTCGGCTGAGGAGGAACCGCGCCCATGACGCCGCCGCCGCCCCTCGGGGGTCTCGACATCGAACCGGTCTCCTCGCGGCGGACGGTGCAGGACGAGGTCCATCAGCGCCTGAGCGAGGACGCGGAGGCGCCGCGCGGTGCGGGCCGGAGCCGGATGGCGGGATAGGGCGCCGCCCGCACGTCCGTCGTCGCCAGCGCGTTGCGGTGGAGCCGGCCGCCCTGCATGATCATCGACGGCGTCTCCTCCGGTCGGGACAGCAGGCTCACGTCCTTCAGCGGGTCGCCCTCGCACACGATCACGTCGGCCAGCGCCCCCGGCCGGATGCACCCCGGGCGGCCCGTCTGCCGCAGGATCTCCGCGTTGACCGAGGTGGCGGAGCGGATGACGTCGACCGGGCGCTGCACCCGCCCGCGGATCGCGAACTCCTGGCTCCGGGCGTACCCTCCATCCCGCCCATCAGGTCGGTACCGAAGCCCATGCGGGCGCCGGCCGACAGGCAGACGTCGGGCATCCGGAGCCCGGCGCGGTTCACGGCGGCCAGCGTCTCCATCACGTAGGGCGTGAGGCCGAGGCGGTCGGAGACCGCCTCGATCCGGTCGTCGACGATCAGGATGTCCTGGCCGGGAACCGCCTCGCCGGCGAACCCGTCGAAGACGGTGCGATTGCGAAGGATGATCGTCGCCATGGTGTTCCCCGGGCTGTGCCGCGCTTGACGCCCCTTCGGCGATGATGGGATCGTTTGATCAAACGTCCAACGGAACCCCGGCGGATTCCGTCGGCTCTCGTCCGTCGCAGGACGCTCCTGCCCCCGTCAGGACCTGCTGAGCGGGGGCGGGCGCCGGACCTGGCGCGACAAGCCATCCAACGGAAGCGACGCCTGACGTGTGGCGATGAGCCAATGGCACGCCCGCTCGGTGAGATCCTTCTCGATGAGATCGAGAGCCGCGAACGCCGCCGCCGCCGCGTCCTCCTCGGGGACGTCGAGGTCGCCCGCCGTGATCGACGCCAAGGCGATCCCCAGGGCCTCGATCCTCGCCCCCGTCGGCGGATGCGTGTCGACCGGATGCGGTGTGGCCGCGTCCGTGAGTCCGGCCGAACCAAGCGAGCGATCCCGGCTCGGACCGGTGAGGAATGCCGCCGCCCGGAACATGCTCGGAACATGGGCGACCGGACCACCGGCCCCGATGGCTTCCTTCGTCGCTTCCATGACCTTGACCCACGAAGGGGCGTACAGGCCCAACTTCAGCAGGGCGGTGCTCAAGGCGCGTGGCCCGGCGACCACGCTCGCGACGCGGTCGGCCTCCAGTTCGCGCTGACGCCCGATCGCACGCTCGACCGTCGCGAATTCGAACAGGCTGATGCCCAGCATCGCGACGGCCGGAAGCGAGAAGATCGTACCGGGATCGATCCGCGTGACGTTCGATCGCACGTCGCCCATGGCCTTCGCCAGCGCGGCGTAGGCGGGAGCGAACCGCTTCGAATAGATCACGTCCTCGCCGACGAAATGCCCCAACTCGTGACCGATGATCGCGTCGAGTTCGGATTCGTCGATGATCCGGCAGAGGGGAACCGACAGGAACAATGTCGTCCCGGTCAGGGTCCGGCCGTCCGCGAGCAGGGCCACGCGGCTCGCCGTGACGTAGAAGGTGGGCTCGAGACCCAGGACGATGTTGTCGGGAGGTGCCGCGCCGACCTTCGCCGCCAAGGTGTCGACCTTTCCGAACAGTCGGGGCTCCCGTTCGCGATCGATGACGAGCCCGAACACGGGCATGGGCCGTGCCTTGACCATCGGCAAGGCCGATCCCAGGACGATGATCCCGAAGAGCAGTCCGCCGAGACCGAGTGGGACGACATGCTGGAAGTAAAGTCGCCCGGTCATGGACGTCTCGAGTGCGTAAATCCCGTAGGCCGCGAGCGCACCCTGCAGAATGATCGAAATGCCGATGCCGACGACCAGGAGACGGACGGTCGGCCCGAACACCACCGCGAGCGCCTTGCGGTTGCCACGGACACCGAACGGAACGACGAACGATGCGACGATGAGAACGAGGCCGATGAACAACGCCAGAAAGGCGATGAGTTCGACATATTGATTCATGTGATGCCGGAAGCAGAGATCGGACAGCCTGTCGGCAAGCCGTGACTTGCAAGCACCGGCCAAGGTGAGGCCGATTTCCCTGACCGATCGAACCAGGTTCGGATCGTCGTTCGTGATCGCCGACGTGAGGATCCGTTCGAGATGGGTTCCCTGCCATCGCGCGATCAGGAGAGAGAGGACGGGGACGATCAGGGTACAGGAGGCCGCGGCCAGCACGCGCTTGATCTGCCCGTTCATGTCCCACCCCTCGCCGGCTTCCGTCTCCGCTCCCGGAAGGCTACGTGAAGGCCACCCATTTTCAACTTTCAATTGCGTCAGTCGGGTCGCTCGGTCGCGGACACGCAGGCGCCCGTCGTGCCCCTCGACGAAGCCGTGAATCGTCTCGTGGGGGCACGGCCGGCGGGGGCCTCGCCTGCCGGCGCCGACACGCGCGATCAACCGATCCACGAGGATCGTGATCAGCATGGAGACCTGCCGACGACGGACTGGAACGGGGACCGAGACGCAGATCCTCGTGCGGGTCGGTTCGCACGAGCTGATCGGCAAGGCCGACGGCCACCACGTGCCGCGCCCGGGCGCGGCGATCCGCCTCGTGTGCAACGTCGACCGGCTCCACCTCTTCGACGCCGAGCGCAAGCATGCCCTCGCCCGAGGCCACCGCGGTCCCGGCGGTCCTCGTCGTCGGCCGGCTCTGCTGCGACCTGATCTTCACCGGCCTCGACGCGATGCCGGCCCCGGGGGCGCGAGACCTTCGCCCGCGGCCTCGCGGTGACGGCGGGGGGGGCGGCGGTCGACCGGGCGCTCGACCATTGGGCGGCGCCGGTGCCGGGCGTCGTCGTGACGTGCGGGGGCGAGGGGGCGGTCGCCGCACTCGACGGGTCGCGCCACCGGGTCCCGGCGCTGGCGGTGCCCGTGGTGGACGCGACCGGGGCCGGCGGGGCGGAGGCGCTGCCCTCCGCGGGGGAGATCAGCGACTGGGCGGAGCGGCTGCGGGCGGCCTGGGTGAGGGCTCTCTCGCCTCCCTCCCCTCACCCCGCCGTGGCGGGGACCGGGTCGATGGGGGCGATCGGGCCGTAGGCGCCCGGATGGTCGGTGATGTCGAGGTCGCGGATCCCCGCCGGCGCCACGAGGCGCACCGTCACGTCGTCGGCACCGAAGACGTACTCCACCACGCCGCACAGCTTCTCCCCCACCCGGCTCTGGATGCGGTCGGGCAGGACGAAGGCCGTGGCCGGCGCCCAGACGTGGGCGGCGGCGCCATGGCGGGCATGGACATGCTGGTGCGCGTGGCCGCAGGCGACGAGGCGCAGGTCGACCCCCTCGAACATCGCCGTCAGCCGCCGCCGCTCGGCGACCGGCAGATAGCGGAAGTCGGGCTCGGGCGTCGCGTCGGGCGTGCCGACGAACAGCGGCTTGTGCGTCCACAGCGCGACCTTGCGCCCGTCCGTCCCGGCGAGCGCATCGGCGAGGAAGTCCCACTGCTCGGCCTCGTCGGGAAGGCCGGTGCCCAGAAGCTGCGCGTCGATCGCCACGAAGCGCCAGCCCGGCACGTCCATCGCCCACCAGTCCGGCCCGAACAGGTCGCGCCAGACGGCCAGCGTCGCCGCCGTCACCGGCTGCTTCGGCGTGCGGCCCGGATAGGGGTTGTCGCCGATGTCGTGGTTGCCGGGGATCGTGCGCAGCGGCGCCGCGAGGCGGGCGTGCCGTTCCCGCGCATGGCGCAGGTCGTCGGGCCGGCCGGGCGCATCGAGGGCGAGGTCGCCCGTGTTGATCACGAGGTCCGGCGCCGTGGTCTCGACGTGGCGGACCACGGCGTCGAAGTTGACGTCGAAGAACGGCCTCTCGCGGCTGAGGTGCGTATCGGAGATCTGCAGGACACGGAATGTCATGGTCGGGCCTCGGCTTCGGTCGGGCGCCATGATCGACGACAACGGCAGGAATTCAAGTGACAGTCCGTGTCAGAAAACCGTCACCGTCATGAAATATTTGCCGAAGGTATTGTCTTCGAAACTTCATGTTCCGGTCACCGATGCGTCATCCGTCATGCCGCAACTGACGGCTCATCGCATCCGGAGCCCGTCCATGTCCCTGACCCGTCGTCGTGCGCTGGCGTTGGCCGGCGGCACCCTCGCCACCCCGTTCCTCGTCCGCCCGGCGGGCGCGCAGGCGAAGGTGACCCTCAGCTTCCTCCACTACCAGACGGGGGCGGCGGGCCAGTCCCTGCGCCGGCTGCTCGACGAGTTCCAGGCCGCGAACCCCGACGTCGAGGTGCGCGACACCTTCCGCCAGTCCGAGCAGATCACGGCCGAGATCCAGGCGGCCATCGCCGCGCGCCGGCCGGTCGACGTGGCGCAGGTGATCGGGAAGAACATCATCTTCCACCTGAACAACCTGCCGGCGGCCCAGATCAACGAGGACCCGGCGGCGAACGCGTGGCTCGCCCGCTACCTGCCCACCTTCCTCGACCTCGGGCGGGTCGGGGAGAAGATCTACGCGATCCCGCACGCCTACGGCACGCCGCAGCTCTACATCAACCGCGACCTCTTCCGGCAGGCGGGCCTCGACCCCGCGCGCGAGCCGCGCAACTGGGACGAGGTGATCGAGGCGGCGAAGGCGATCGTGGCGAAGACCGGCCGCGGCGGCGTGGCCCAGCTCCACGCCGCCAACAAGGACTACGGCACCATGCTGTTGGTGACGAACGCCGGCGGCACCTATCTCGCCCGTGACGGCATGAAGGCGATGTTCGACAGCCCCGAGGGCATCGCCGCGATGCAGCTCTGGCAGGACCTCGCCGTGAAGCACAAGGTCATGCCGATCGCCAACGACCAGCAGTGGACGGCCGCCTTCTCCGCCGGCCAGCTCGGCATGTACATGACCTCGTCGGCCGGTCTGCGGTCCTTCGTCGCCGCGGCCCAGGGCAAGTTCGACCTCGGCGTGACGAACTATCCCCTCTTCGGCGACCGGCCGCGCCGGGTGCCCAACAGCGGTGCCGCGGTCATGGTCTTCGCGCCCGAGGGGCCGCGCCGGCAGGCGTCGCTCCGGCTGCTCGAATTCTTCTCCCGCCGGGAGGTGGCGAACCGCTGGTCGCGCGACACGGGCTACATGCCGCTCTCGATCGACCCGCTCGCCGACCCGGAGATGGCGGCCTATGCGCAGGAATTCCCCTACGTGCAGCCGTCGATCCGGCAGATGGCGGAGACGGTGGACACCGACCGCTGGCCGGCCTTCGGCGCGATCGAGGCGCAGACCGAAATCTCCAACATGGTCGACGCGCTCTGGGCCGGCCGCGCGCCCGCGTCCGAGCTGGTGCCGCGGACGGTGGCGCGGGTGAACGACATCCTGGCCAGGGCGAACGCGGTCCGATGACGGACCTGCGCGCGGCGACGGAACACCCTCACCCTGTCCCTCTCCCACGCCGTGGGAGAGGGGACGCCGCTTCGGCCGCGCGCCCGTCCCCCGGATGGTTCGCGGTCCGGACGTTCCGTTCCCTCTCCCGCCGCGCGGGAGAGATCGACCGCGAACAGCGGTCGATGGGTGAGGGCCTCCACCCCCGCGCGCGCATCCGCCTCCCCCCCTGGACCGCCCCGGCGCTCTACCTCGCGCCGATGGTCGTCCTGCTGGCGGCGTTCACCTACTGGCCCTTGATCCACACGGTCTGGCTCAGCGTGGTGAAGTGGAGCCTCGTGCCCGGGCGCCCCTCCACCTTCGTGGGCACCGACAATTTCGCCGCCGTCGTCGCCAGCCCGCTGTTCGAGGCGGCGGCGTGGAACACGGCGCTCTATCTCGTCGCCTCGATCCCGCTGAAGGTCATCCTGCCGATCCCGGTCGCGGTGTTCCTCTGGTCGCTCGGGCCCCGCGGCCACGTCTACCGCACGGTCCTCTTCCTGCCGACGCTGATCAGCTTCGTCGTCGTGTCGGTCGTCGTCCTCTGGCTGCTCAACCCGATGGGCGGGCACGTGCCGACGCTCCTGCGCATGGTGGGCGTCGTGATGGGCAATCCGTTGACGAACGCGGACACCGCCATCTGGGTCGTGATCGGGCTTTCGGCGTGGAAGGTGATGGGCTTCCACGTGCTGATCTATCTCGCCGGCCTCGCGTCGATCCCGCGCGACAACATCGAGGCGATGCGCATCGACGGCGCGTCGGACTGGCAGGTGCTGCGCGACCTGATCTGGCCGCTGCTCGCCCCCACCACCCTCTTCGTCCTGATCTCCACGATCATCTTCACCCTGCAGCAGACCTTCACGCCCATCGACATCCTGACCGAGGGCGGGCCGCAGAACGGGACGACCAACCTCTTCTACCTCGTCTACCAGCTGGCCATGCGCAGCTTCGACGTGGGCCAGGGTGCCGCCGGCACGGTGATGCTCTTCGCCGGGCTCCTCGTCCTCATCTGGGCCAAGTTCCGCCTGCTCGACCGGCGGGTGGAGTACGACCGGTGACGGCACCGCTGACCCTCTCGCCCCCGTGGCGGGTCGTCGGCCATGCGACGGTGGCGCTGCTGTGCCTCAGCGTTCTCGTGCCGATGCTGGTCGTGTTCGGCACCGCGTTCAAGCCGCCCAACGAGGTCTACCAGCTCCAGCCCTGGCCCTCGGCGCCCACGCTGGACAATTTCGCGGCCCTGCTGGGGGAGAAGCGGTTCGGCCTCTACCTCTGGAACAGCGTCGCCACGGTGACGATCCGGGTGGTGGCGCAGGTGGTGATCGCGCTGCTCGCCGCCTATGCCTTCGCGCGGTGGGACTTCCCCTTCCGCGAGCCGCTGTTCGTCCTCGTGCTGGCCGGAATGATGGTGCCGCCGCAGCTCACCATGATCCCGCTCTACATGCTGATGGCGGACCTCGACTGGTTCGACACCTGGGCCGCCCTCATCATCCCCCATCTCGCGATGCCCTACGCCACCTTCCTCTTGCGCCAGCACCTGATGGCGATCCCGAAGGAGCTGTACGAGAGCGCGCGCATCGACGGGGCGGGAAGCTGGCGGGCGCTGTGGGACATCGTGGTCCCGAACCTCGGGCCGGCGCTGGCGGCGGTGTGCATCGTGCTGTCGATCGACGGCTGGAACGAATACTTCTGGCCGATGCTGATGAGCACCGAGCCGCGTTCCCGCACGGTCCAGATCGGCCTGCGCGAGTTCGTGGAGGAGGATTTCGGGAACTACGGGGTGCTGATGGCCGGCGTGACGCTGGCGAGCCTGCCCATCCTCGGCCTCTTCTTCGCCTTCCAGCGGCGCATCGTGGAGACCTTCGTCTCCTCCGGCGTGAAGGGCTGAGGCGGCGCCCTCACCCCGCCGTCGGCGGCACCCGCTCGGGCACGGTCACCCGCACCCGCACGCCGCCCGGATGCGAGACCGTCTCCAGCGAGCGGAACAGGTCGAGGCCGATCTGACGCTCGAAGTCGGCGATCAGGCGGCTCACCGACGGCTGGGAGATGCGCAGCATCCGGCCCGCCGCGGTGATGGTGCCCGCGAT
>JBIJED010000116.1:0-7974 GCA_044343785.1 Azospirillales bacterium
TGTCCCCCTCCCCCGCCAGCCCGGCCGCCATCGGACCCTCGACCGAGAGGGACAGTCCGCGCCCGGCGCGCACCTCCACCGTGTCGCCGACCCCGGCGAAGGCGACGAGGCTGTCCAGCAGGTGGTAGCCGTCGGGCCGCCGGCCGACGACGTGGAGGTGGAGATTGACCTTCGCCCGCGCCTCGGCGACGGCGATCGTCACGGGCGGCGGCCGGCGCCCGCGACGTTGCGCGGAATGGCCCGGCCGAGCTTCTCGCGGATCTGGGCGACGAGGTCCGCCTCCTCCGACCGCAGCAGCGCGCGCTCCCACTGGAAGCGCGCCTCGCTGTAGCGGCCGACCGCCCAGTAGACGTCGCCGAGGTGATCGTTGATCACCGGGTCCATCGCCTTGAGTTCCACCGCCCGCTCCATGTAGCGGACGGCGTCGGCGAGGTTGCCGAGCTTGAAGTGGGCCCAGCCGAGGCTGTCCACGATGTGCCCGTCGTTCGGGCGCAGGCGGACGGCACGCTCCACCATCTCCCGCCCGCGTTCGAGGTTCTCGCCGCGGTCGATCCAGCTGTAGCCGAGGTAGTTGAGTACATAGGGCTGCTCGGGGCTCAACTCCAGCGCCTTCAGGAAATCGGCCTCCGCCTGCGGCCACTGCTTCGAGCGTTCGTGGGCGATGCCGCGGGCGTAGTAGAGCCCCCAGTGGCGCGGCTCGATCACCGTCGTCCGCTCGAGCGCCCGGGTGTAGGGGCCGACCGCCTCGGCGAAGCGTTCCGCCTGCCGGTGGAGGTCGCCGAGCCGGACGAGGGCGTCGGTGCGGTCGGGGCGCTCCTCCGCCATGGCGGTGAGGGTGTCGCGCGCCTCGTCCTCGCGCTTGAGGTTCGCGAGGCTGTCGGCGATCCGCAGACGCGCGGCCCACGCCAGCGCCGGAACCTCGGCCACCCTGCGGAATTCGGCCAGCGCCTCCGCGTGGCGCTTCCTCTGGGTCAGCACGTCTCCGACGACGAGGCGGGCGAAGGCGAAATCGGGGCGCAGGTGCAGCGCGATCCGGGCATAGAACAGCGCGGTCTCGTCCGCCCCTTCCTGGTCGAGGGCGACGGCGAGGTTGAACAGCGCCTCGGCCATCCCCTCCGCAGGGGTCGTCACGATGGGCGTGGACGCGCCGGGGTCCAGCATCCCGCCGGCGTCGCCGGACGTGGCCATGAAGCGCGCGATCGCGGCGTCGGCGTCCGCGGCGCGGCCGGAGCGCCGGTAGAAGCCCGACACCGCCTGCACGACCCGGAGCGCGGGCCCCGCCTCCAGCGCGGCGGCGTAGGATTCCGCGGCCGCGTCGAGGTTGCCGGACTGCTCGCGGATCAGCGCGGTGTGGAGATGCAGGAGCGGCCGCAGCCCGCTCGTCCGCTCGAGCGGCGCCAGCGCGGCGACCGCCCTGTCGGCGTCGCCGTTGGCCAGCGTCACCCAGGCGTCGAGGAGGGGGTGGAGAAACTGCCCCATGCCCTCGCGCGACATCCGCCGCATCCGGTCGGCCGCCGGCCCCGCGCGGCCCGCGCGCACGTCCTCGGCGATCTGGAACATGGTCACGAGCTGGCCTTCGCCGCCGCCCGCGGAGAGCCGTTCGGCCAGCGCCCGGGCCTCGTCGGTCCGGCCGGCGCCGAGCATCAGGATGAAGGTCCGCTGGAGGAGGACCAGATTGCGCGGATCACGTTCCAGCGCCTCGCGCGTGAAGTCCGCGGCCGCGGCCCAGTCGTCGGCCCGCTGCGCCGCCCGGCCGGACAGATAGCTGCCCGACAATGTCGGCGCGGCCGGTCCGTCGATCCATTGCACGGCCTCTCCCGCCGCACGGACCGCGCCGCCACCGAGCGCGACGGCCGAAACGGCCGCCACGACGGTCCATCGCACCCAGGTCATCATCGCACGATCTCCGAAACCGAAGACCCGAGGGTAGAGCGCCGGAACCGTCCGGTTCAACCGCCTCCGCACGATGTGATCAGATGGTCCCTTCGAGGACCACCGGACGCTTGCCGAGGATGATCATCCCCAGCACCTCGTCCTTGGTCACGTCGGCGGTGCGGACCGTGCCCACGAGCTTGCCGTTCTTCATCACGCTGACCCGGTCGGACAGATCGAAGACGTCGTGCAGGTCGTGGCTGATGAGGAAGATGCCGATCCCCTCGGACTTCAGCTGCTTGATCAGCTCGCCCACCTGCCGCGTCTCGGCCGGGCCGAGCGCGGCGGTCGGCTCGTCCATGATCAGGATGCGGGCGTTGAAGTGGATCGCGCGGGCGATCGCGACCGCCTGCCGCTGACCACCCGACAGGTTGCGGACCGGCTCGTCGATCTTGGTGAAGTTGGGGTTGAGCCGCGCCATCACCTTGCGCGTCTCGCTCTCCATCCGGTCGTCGTCCAGCGTGCCCCAGCGGGTCAGCAGTTCGCGCCCGAGGAACAGGTTGCCGGGCGCCGCGATGTTGTCGGCCAGCGCGAGGGTCTGGTAGATCGTCTCGATCCCGTGGCCGCGGGCGTCGGCCGGGCTGCGGATCTCCACCGGTCGCCCGTCGATGCGGATCTCGCCCTCGTCCGCCCGATAGGCGCCGGACAGGATTTTGATGAGGGTCGACTTGCCGGCCCCGTTGTGGCCGAGCAGACCCACGACCTCCCCCGGCATCAGGTCGACCGACACGTCGTCCACCGCGCGGATGCCGCCGAAGTGGATGGAGATGTTCTTCATCTCCACCAGGGGCGTGGGGCTCATCGCCGGCTCCTCTGGTAGATCGTGTCGACCCAGACGGCCAGGACCAGCACGCCGCCGATGACCACGTTCTGCATCGGCGAGGGCAGACCCAGAAGGATCATGCCGGCCTGCAGGCTCTGCATGATGACGGCGCCCAGGACGGCGCCCGCCACCGTGCCCACGCCACCGGCCAGCGACGTGCCGCCGATGACGGCGGCGGCGATGACGGTCAGCTCGTTCAGCGTGCCGATCGAATTGGCCCCGGCGTTCAGCCGCGCGGCGGCCATGGCCGCGGCGATCCCGGCGAGAAGGCCCATCAGCGCGAAGATCCCGACCGTGACCTTGCGCACGTCGATGCCGGCCAGCTGTGCCGCCTCCGGGTTGCCGCCGATCGCGAACACGTAGCGGCCGAAGCGGGTCGACCGGGTGAGGAAGCCCATGAACAGCGCCACGCCGATCACGATCAGCACCGGGATCGGGATGCCCTGGGGAATCTCGGTGCGCGGGCGGTAGTAGCTGTTCATCACCATCACGAAGGCGACGACGGCGGCGATCGCGGAGCCGGTGACGAGGATCTCGGCCCAGAGCGGTCGCAGCGTGAAGGCGTAGCGCTTGCGCTGGCTCCGGCCCATCACCGCCGCGACGAGGATGAAGGCGATCATCGCCCCGCCGACGACCCACGACCAGAAGGCGCCGATGGCGCCGCGCAGGCCGCCGCCGATGAGCGTGAAGCTGTCGTCCAGCGGGGCGACGGTCCGCCCCTCGGTGACCGCCCAGGCGAGGCCGCGGAAGACCAGCAGGCCCCCCAGCGTCACGACGAAGGCCGGCACGCCGCGATAGGCGATCCACCAGCCCTGGAAGGCGCCGATGGCGACCGCGGCGGCGACGCCCAGCAGCAGCGCCGCGATCCAGTTCCAGCCGACGCCGATGGGGAACACCTCGACCATCAGCCAGGCCATGATCATGGCCACCACGCCCTGCACCGAGCCGACCGAGAGGTCGATGTGACGGGCGACGATGATCAGCACCATGCCGGTCGCCATGATGGCGATGTCGGCCGACTGGACCGCGAGATTCCAGAGGTTGCGCGGCGTCAGGAACGTGCCGCCGGAAAGCAGGTGGAAGCCGATCCAGATGACGGCCAGCGCGCCGGCCATGGCGAGGAGGCGCGTGTCGATCTCGAGCGCGTCCAGGAAGCGCTGGACGGGCGAGCCGGCCGACGCCTTCGGCGCCGCGACGGTGACCATGTGTGTCGTGCCCGTTGGCTCGGGTGGAACGGTTCCGGAGGGACGGGTCCCGGCGGATCGACCGCCGGGACCCGGACCCGCGTCAGCGGCAGGCCGGCGGCGCGCTGGCGCCCGACACGCCCTGGCAGACCACGTCCTTCGGTGCCCACCCGGCGTCGATGACGACGTTCAGGTTCGCCTGGGTGATCGGCACCGGCGCGAGGAACAGCGCGTTCATCGACACCTTCTTCGGGCCGTCGGCCCAGGTGGTGGCGCCGGGGATCGCGTTGAGCGCGGTCCCGCGGGAGAGCAGCACGGCCGCCTCGGCCGCCTTCCTGCCCAGCTCGCGCGCATCCTTCCAGACGCTGACCGTCTGCTGGCCACGGGCGACGCGGTTCAGCGCGGCGCGGTCGCCGTCCTGGCCGGAGACCGGCACCTTGCCGGCGAGGCCCTGGGCGGCCAGCGCCGCCACGGCGCCACCCGCCGTGCCGTCGTTGGACGCCACGACCGCATCGACCCGGTTGTTGTTGGCGGTCAGGATCTGTTCCATGTTCCGCTGCGCGTTCGCGGGCAGCCAGCCGTCGGTGTACTGGTTGCCGACGACCTTGATGTCGCTGCTGTCGATGGCGGCCTTCAGAACCTCCATCTGGCCGGCGTGCAGGAAGTCCGCGTTCGGATCGGTGGGCGAGCCCTTGATGAAGACATAGTTGCCCTTCGGCTGGACCTTGAAGACCTCGCGGGCCTGGATCCGGCCGACTTCCTTGTTGTCGAACGAAATGTAGAAGACGCCATCGGCCTCGATCAGCCGGTCGTAGCCGACGACCGGGATGCCCTCGGCCTTCGCCTTGGCGACGGCGGGCAGGATCGCGTTGTTGTCCTGCGCGAGCACGATCAGCGCCGTGGCGCCGCGGGCGATCAGGCTGTCGATGTCGGACAGCTGCTTGGTCGGGTTCGACTGCGCGTCGGCGCTGACGTACTCCGCGCCCAGCCGGGTCAGCTCGGCACGCATGGCGGCCTCGTCGATCTTCCAGCGCTCTTCCTGAAAGTTCGACCAGCTGACGCCGACGATCGTGCGGCGCTGCTGCGCCTCGGCCGACGACCAGCCAGCCATGAGCGCCACGGCGGCCGCGGCCGCCGTGAACAGACGACGTGAAACCTTCATCTCGAAACTCCTCCCGCACGGGGCCCGGGTGGGGCCCGGATCTTCGCTTGGCCGGTCCTGCGAATGTTGACCGACAGGTCAAACACTGGCACGGCCGTCTCGCGAGATCAATCGGGGGCTGCGTCCGGCCGCGCCAGCCCCACAGACGGGTGAGGTCCCCTCACATGTTGGGGTAGTTCGGCCCGCCGCCGCCCTGCGGGACCCGCCATTCGATGTTCTGCGTGGGATCCTTGATGTCGCACGTCTTGCAGTGGACGCAGTTCTGCGCGTTGATCTGGAAGCGCGGCGTGCCCTGGTCGTCGCGCACCACCTCGTAGACGCCGGCCGGACAGTAGCGCTGCGCCGGCTCGTCGAACGTCGGCAGGTTGTGGGCGATCGGGATCGACGGGTCCTTGAGCACGAGATGGACCGGCTGGTCCTCCTCGTGGTTCGTGTTCGAGACGAACACCGACGACAGCCGGTCGAAGGTCAGCACGCCGTCGGGCTTGGGATAGATGATCGGCTTGCACTGCGCCGCGGGTTTCAGGCTCTCGTGGTCGGCCTTCGTATGGCGCATCGTCCTGCCGAACAGGCGGCCGAGGCCGAGGTCGTTCGCCCACATCTGGACGCCACCGTTGAGCGTGCCCATCAGCGCCCCCCACCGGAAGCCGGGCTTCACGTTCCGGACCTTCCAGAGGTCCTGGAACACCCAGCTCTCCTTCCACGCCGCCTCGTAGGCCGCCAGCACGTCGTTCGCGCGGCCCCCGGAGACCGCGGCGAAGGCGGCCTCGGCCGCGAGCATGCCGGT
The DNA here is from genome assembly GCA_044343785.1 of Azospirillales bacterium. Lineage (GTDB taxonomy): Bacteria > Pseudomonadota > Alphaproteobacteria > Azospirillales > Azospirillaceae > CANGXM01. The sequence goes on from JBIJED010000116.1 coordinate 5,889, forward strand.
CTTCATGGCGTTGTGGGTGCCCTTGATGCGCGGCAGGTTCACGAATCCGGCCGCGCAGCCGATCAGCGCCCCGCCCGGGAACACCAGCTTCGGCACGGACTGGAGACCGCCCTCGTTGATCGCGCGGGCGCCGTAGGAGATGCGCTTGCCGCCCTCGAAGACGCCCCGGATCGCCGGATGCGTCTTGAAGCGCTGGAACTCGTCGAAAGGCGAGAGGTGGGGGTTCTCGTAGTCGAGGTGGACGACGAAGCCGACGGCCACCTGATTGTCCTCCAGATGATAGAGGAACGAGCCGCCGTTCGCCCCCTTCGACAGGGGCCAGCCCTGGCTGTGGATCACGAGACCAGGCTCGTGCTTCGCCGGATCGATCTGCCACAGCTCCTTCAGGCCGATGCCGAACTTCTGCGGATCGACGCCGTCCCGCAGGCCGAACCGCCCCATCAGCGACTTCGACAGCGACCCGCGCGCGCCCTCGGCGAAGAAGGTGTACCTGGCGTGGAGTTCCATGCCCGGCGTGTAGGCCGCCGTTCTCTCCCCGTCCCGTCCGATGCCCATGTCGCCGGTCGCCACGCCGCGGACGGCGCCCGCGTCGTCGAACAGCACCTCGGCCGCCGCGAATCCGGGGTAGATCTCGACGCCCAGCGCCTCGGCCTTCGCGGCGAGCCAAAGGCAGACGTTCCCGAGGCTGACGATGAAGTTGCCGTGGTTGCTCATCAGTCGCGGCATCGCGACGTTGGGGATGCGGATGGCCCCCACCTCGCTCAGGACCAGGAACCGGTCCTCGGTGACGGGCGTGCGCAGCGGGCGGTCCGGGTCCTCGCGCCAGTCGGGGAGGAGTTCGTCGAGCGCGATCGGATCGACGACGGCGCCGGACAGGATGTGCGCGCCGACCTCGGACCCCTTCTCGATGACGCAGACGGAGATCTCGCCGCCGGTGGCCGTGGCCATCTGCTTCAACCGGATCGCCGCCGACAGGCCCGAAGGACCGGCGCCGACGATCACGACGTCGAATTCCATGCTCTCGCGTTCCATGTCCGCTCCACCCGTGCCGCGGGAACGCGCCGGTCCCGCGTCCCTCCCTGTCGTGCGGTCGATCCCGGGCATGACCCTGCGACCGTTCCCGCGCTACAACATAGGGGCAGAAGATGTGGGACTCCACGATGGACACGGCGCAACTGATTGCCGCGCTCGCCTGGCAGATCGAGGCCGGAGCGGACGAGGCCGTCGGCGAGACGCCGACCGACTGGACCGCCCCGCGGGTCGTCGCCGCCGCGGCGCCGGCGGCCCGGCGCGCCCCGACGGAGAGGGGGACGGGGCCGACCCCGATCGCCGCGCCGGCCGCACCGGCCCGCCCGGCGATCACGGCGATACGATCCGGCCCGACGCCGCTGGGGGCGGCCGAGGCGGCGACGGAGGCGCGGCGCCTCGCCGCCGCGGCCCCGACGCTCGACGCCCTGCGCGAGGCCGTCGCCGCCTTCGACGGCTGTCCGCTGAAACTGACGGCGACGTCGACCGTCTTCGCCGACGGCGTCCCGGGCGCGCCGGTGATGATCGTCGGCGAGGCGCCGGGCGAGGAGGAGGACCGGCAGGGCAAGCCGTTCGTGGGGCCGGCCGGGCGCCTGCTCGACCGCATGCTCGGCCCCGTCCGCCTGTCGCGGGACCGGGACGTCTACATCACCAACGTCCTGCCCTGGCGCCCGCCCGGGAACCGCAAGCCGTCCGCGGCGGAGATGGCGATCTGCCTTCCCTTCCTGGAGCGTCACGTCGCGCTCGCGGCGCCGAAGGTGCTGGTGGTGGTCGGCGGAACCGCGGCGAGCGCGCTTCTCGAACGGTCGGAGGGGATCACGCGGCTGCGCGGTCGCTGGTTCGCCTACGAACGGCCGGTCCTTCCGGCGCCGCTTCCGGTGCTGGCCACCTTCCACCCCGCCTATCTGCTGCGCACGCCGGCGGCGAAGCGCGAGTCGTGGCGGGATCTGCTCGTCCTGCGCCAGAGGCTGGACGAACTCGGTCTCTGACATGGCGACCATGCGTCGGGGGTTATCCTTTGGGTTCAGTCCGTTACCCCGGTGCGTCAGATTTTCCCGAA
>JBIJED010000117.1:0-7951 GCA_044343785.1 Azospirillales bacterium
GGCGCGCATGGTTTTTCCCGCGGCACGCGTGGCGAGCGATTTCGAGCGGGTGAAAGTGGTCGGCCGGAAGGACTGAAATACCCCTGCGCGACATAGGAGCTTTCTTGACTCGCGGGACCCGGACCTATGAACTGCCCCTTCGTGTGGCCATTCATTGTCACCGGTCGTTCCGATCCACGAGGGGCCGCGCCACCGGGCCCCGTGCGGCCCCCCGGGGACCCGTGCGCGAAGAAGGTCGGAACCCCGGCATGGGAGACACGGGTCCGATGAGACTGTTTCCGACCGCCCTGCTCGCCGCCGGCGTCGCCGCCGTCGCGCTGACGGGCCCGGCGTCCGCGCAGACGCCCCGCACCACGTTCGTCGTCGCGGACAAGATCGACGACATCGTCTCGATCGATCCGCACGAGAGCTTCGAGTTCTCGGGCTCGAACCTCATCCACAACGTCTACGACCAGCTCTTCGTGCTCGATCCGCAGGACCCGGCGGCCGGGTTCAAGCCGGGCGTCGTCGAGAGCTACACCCTGTCCGCGGACGGCCTCGTCTACACGTTCAAGGTCCGTGACGGGATCAAGTTCCACTCCGGGAACGCGCTGTCGGCTGCCGACGCGGTCTATTCGCTCCAGCGCGCGGTGAAGCTGAAGAAGACCCCGGTCTTCATCCTCGCGAACTTCGGGCTGAACGAGGGCAACGTCGACGCGAACGTCAGGCAGACGGGTCCGCTCGAGTTCACCCTGACGGTCGACAAGCCCTATGCGCCGTCGTTCGTGCTGAACTGCCTGACCGCGATGATCGCGTCGGTGGTCGACAGCAAGCTGGTGATGCAGAACGCCGGCAGCGACATGGGCAACGGCTGGCTGAAGCAGAATTCGGCCGGGTCCGGGGCGTTCCGGCTGGTCCGCTACCAGCCGTCGGAGAGCTGGACGATCGAGCGGAACGACAATTGGTGGCGCGGCAAGCCGCAGATGCAGCGCGTCATCATGCGCCACGTGCCCGAGCCCGGCACCCAGCGCCTCCTGGTCGAGCGCGGCGACATCGACGTGGCGTCGAACCTGCAGCCGCAGGACATCACGGCCCTGCGGTCCAACGCGAACATCAAGATCCAGGATTCGCTGAAAGGCTACATCGCCTACATCGCGCTGAACCAGAAGCACCCGATCCTGTCGAAGCCGCAGGTCGCCGAGGCGGTCAAGTGGCTGATCGACTACGACGGGATGCACGCCACCTTCCTCAAGGACCAGTTCATCCCGCACCAGGCGTTCCTGCCGCTCACCTTCCCGGGCGAGCTGAAGGAGAAGCCCTACACGCTGAACGTGGCCAAGGCGAAGGAGTTGCTGGCCGCCGCCGGTCATCCGAACGGATTCGAGATCAACCTCGACGTCCGCAACAACTTCCCCTTCCAGAACATGGCCGAGGCGTTCCAGGCGACCGCGGCCCAGGCCGGCATCAAGGTCAACATCATCCCGGCCGAGAGCCGGCAGGTGCTGACCAAGTACCGCGCCCGCCAGCACGAGATGGTGCTCCAGTCGTGGGGCCCGGACTATTCGGACCCGCACACCAACGCGGACACCTTCGCGTCCAACCCGAACAACGACGACAGCGCGACGACGAACGTCGGCAAGCTGGCGTGGCGGACGGCGTGGGGCATCCCGGCGCTGTCGGCGAAGACCGCGGCGGCGCTGCTGGAGCGCGACAGCGAGAAGCGCGTGCAGATGTACATCGACATCCAGCGCGAGTTCCAGAAGACCTCCCCCTTCGCGATCATCAACCAGCAGATCGTGCAGTCGGCGGTCCGCCGGAACGTGGACGGCTACATCTCCGGCGCGCCGGTGATGCCCGCCGTCTACTGGCAGGCCAGCAAGTCCTGACGGCGCCGGGCCGTCGTCGCTCACGGGCGACGGCGGCCCCCCCCCCTGCGACCGGACGGGGCGACCGGACGGGGCGACCGGACGGGGCGACCGGACGGGGCGACCGGACGGGGCGACCGGACGGGGCGACGACCACCCTCCCCCGTCGGACCGCCCGGTCTGGCGGGGCCCGTCTTCTGATCCCGGGAGAACGGATTGACGGACATCGGCATCCGATCGGGCGGCGGGCTGCGGGCGTTCCGGCGCACCCGCGTCGGCCGTGGCCTGTGGCGGGTGGGCGCGTTGCTCGCGCAGCTCGCCATCACCTTCGTCGGCCTTCTGGCCGTCACCTTCTTCATCGGCCGCGTGATCCCCATCGATCCGGTCCTCGCCGTCGTCGGCGACCGCGCCCCGGCCGAGGTCTACGAGGCGGCGCGCCGCGCGCTCGGCCTCGACCGGCCCCTGTGGGAGCAGTTCGTCGTCTACGTCTGGAAGGTGATGAACGGCGACCTCGGCATGTCGTCGCTCACGAACCGGCCGGTCCTCGAGGACATCGTCCGGTTCTTCCCGGCGACGCTGGAACTCGCGACCATCGCGACGATCGTCGGCGTGCTCTTCGGGGTTCCGCTCGGGGTGGCCGCCGCGGTCCATCGCGACCGCTGGCCGGACCAGCTGGCCCGGGTCCTCGGGCTCGTCGGCTACTCGGTTCCGACCTTCTGGTTCGGGCTGATCGGGCTCCTCGTCTTCTACGGCATCCTCGGCTGGGTCGGTGGGCCGGGGCGGCTCGGCGTCTTCTTCGAGGACGTGGTGAAGCCCGTCACCGGCGTCATCCTGATCGACGCGGCGATCGCCGGGGAGTGGGAGGTGTTCTGGAACGCGGTCAGCCACGTGGTGTTGCCGGCCTCGATCCTCGCCTACTACTCGCTCGCCTACATCAGCCGCATGACGCGCTCCTTCATGCTGGAGCAGCTGGCCCAGGAATACGTCACGACCGCGCGCGTGAAGGGCATGGGCGAGGGCCGGGTGATCTGGGTCCACGCGCTGCGCAACATCGCGGTTCCGCTCACGACGGTGATCGCGCTGTCCTACGCGAACCTGCTGGAGGGCTCGGTCCTGACCGAGACGGTGTTCGCCTGGCCCGGCCTCGGGCGCTATCTGACGAGCGCGCTGCTCTCGGCCGACATGAACGCGGTGCTCGGCGCGACGATCGTCGTCGGCCTCGTCTTCGTCGGCGTCAACCTGCTCTCCGACGTCCTCTACCGCGTGCTCGACCCGAGGGCCCGATGACCACCGCCGATCCGCAGCGCGGCTGGCGCGCCCGCCTGCTTTCCGACACGCCCCGCTCGCGCCGCGAGGCGCGGCTCGGGCAGGTCTACCGCGGCTGGCTCCAGTTCCGCCGCAACCGCCTCGCCCTCGTCGGGCTCGGCATCGTCGTGATGCTGGTGGTCGTCGCGACGTTCGCCCCGCTGATCGCGACCCACGACCCCTATGCCCAGAACCTCGCCGCACGCCTGCTGGCGCCGGGGGAGAGGGGCCACCTGCTGGGCACCGACGATTTCGGGCGGGACACCTGGTCCCGTCTCGTCCACGGCGCCCGGGTCACGCTCTACATCGTGGCGCTCGTGGCGATCACGGCGGCGCCGATCGGCCTCCTCGTCGGCACCGCCGCCGGCTATCTCGGCGGCTGGGTCGACACGGTCTTGATGCGGATCACCGACATCTTCCTGGCCTTCCCGCGGCTGATCCTGGCGCTCGCCTTCGTCGCGGCGCTCGGGCCCGGGATCGAGAACGCGGTCATCGCCATCTCCATCACCTCCTGGCCGCCCTACGCCCGCATCGCACGGGCCGAGACGCTCACCGTGCGCAAGTCCGACTACATCGCCGCCGCCCGTCTCCAGGGCGCGGGGACGGGGCGCATCCTCGTCGGGCACGTGATGCCGATGTGCGTCTCCAGCGTGATCGTGCGGGTGACGCTCGACATGGCCGGGATCATCCTGACCGCGGCGGGGCTCGGCTTCCTCGGCCTCGGCGCGCAGCCGCCCTCGGCCGAATGGGGCGCCATGGTCTCCACAGGCCGCCGCTTCCTCCTCGATCAGTGGTGGGTCGCCGTCCTCCCCGGCGCCGCGATCTTCGTGGTCAGCCTGGGCTTCAACCTTCTGGGCGACGGCCTGCGCGACGTGCTCGACCCGAGGGCGCAATGACCGGATCGACCGATCCCCTCCTGACGGTCGAGGATCTCCGCGTCACCTTCCACACGCCCACCGGCCCCGTCCGGGCGGTGCGCGGCGTGTCGTTCTCGCTCGGCCGCGAGAAGCTGGGCATCGTGGGCGAGAGCGGATCGGGCAAGTCCATCACCGGGCGGTCGATCCTCAGGCTCCTCCCCCGCTCGGCCGAGGTGACGGCGAAGCGGCTCGCCTTCGACGGCGTGGATCTGATGCGGGCGTCCGACCGGCAGATGCGCGCGATCCGCGGCCGCCGCATCTCCCTCGTCCTGCAGGACCCGAAGTATTCGCTCAACCCCGTCATGACGGTCGGCGACCAGATCGCCGAGGCCTGTCGCATGCATGCGAAGGTCGGCCGCGCCGCGGCGCGGCGGCGGGCGATCGAGATGCTGGGTGCGGTCCGCATCCGCGATCCCGAGCGGGTCTACGGCCTCTATCCGCACGAGGTCTCGGGCGGCATGGGCCAGCGAATCATGATCGCGATGATGCTGATCCCCGAGCCCGACCTGCTGATCGCCGACGAGCCGACCTCGGCGCTCGACGTCACGGTGCAGATGCAGGTGCTGGCCATCCTCGACGATCTCGTGACGACCCGCGGCATGGGGCTGATCTTCATCAGCCACGACCTGAACCTCGTGGCGAGCTTCTGCGACCGCATCCTCGTCATGTACGCGGGGCGGGTGGTGGAGGCGTGCAGGGCGTCCGAACTCCACGCGGCGACGCACCCCTACACCCGCGGCCTGCTGGAAAGCCTGCCGCGCATCGACGACGACCGGGCGGAGCTGCCGACGCTGCGGCGCGATCCGGCCTGGGCGGCGGAGTGAGCCGATGGCGTCCCCGATGATCGGCGTCCGCGACCTGACCGTCACCTTCGGCCACGGATCCGAAGCGGTCCGCGCCGTCCGCGGCGTCTCCTTCGACGTGGCGGAGGGAGAGAGCTTCGGTCTCGTGGGCGAGAGCGGGTCGGGCAAGTCGACCGTGCTGCGCGTTCTCGCCGGCCTGAACCCGGACTGGACCGGGACCGCCGTCGTCGCCGGCAGCGCTGTGACGCAGCACCTGTCGAAGGCATACCGGCGCACGGTCCAGATGGTCTTCCAGGACCCCTACGGCTCCCTCCATCCGCGGCACACGGTCGACCGGGTCCTGTCGGAGCCGCTGGAGATCCACGGCGTCGGCGACGGGGAGCGGCGGATCGAGCGGGTTCTGACCGACGTCGGCCTCGGGCCGCAATTCCGCTTCCGCTATCCCCACCAGCTCTCCGGCGGACAGCGTCAGCGCGTCGCGATCGCCCGGGCACTCATCCTCGAGCCCAAGGTGCTGCTGCTGGACGAGCCGACCTCCGCGCTCGACGTCTCGGTGCAGGCGGAGATCCTCAACCTGCTGAAGCGGCTGCGGAGGGACCGCGGCCTCACCTACGTGCTGGTCAGCCACAACCTCGCCGTCGTCGGCTACATGTGCGACCGGCTGGCGGTGATGAACCGCGGGCTGGTAGTGGAGGAGATGACGGTCGACGAGCTGCGCGCGGAGGCCCCGAAGGAGGCCTACACGCGCCAGCTGCTGACCGCGAGTCGCGGCTACGACCGTGCCGCCGCGGACAGGATGGTCACCTACGACTGATCAATCCTGCGAGAAGGCCCTGTGGTAGGCCTGGACGATCGGCGCCATCAGATAGTCGAGCGGGGTCCGGGCCGAGAGCAGGATCTGCGCGTCGACGGGCATTCCCGGCACGAGCACCGTGCCCGCCGGCAGCGCCGTCGGCTCGTCCGGCCGGACGCGGACCAGATAGGCCATCCGCCGGGTCTGCGGGTCCTCCACACGGTCCGCCGAGACGTGCACGACAGTCCCGGGCAGCGTGCCGACCACGCGGGTGTTCAACGCCCCGACGGACAGCCACGCCGACAGCCCGACGTGGACGTCGCGGATGTCGCGCGGTTCGACCCGCACCTCGGCCAGGAGCGCGTCGCCGGTCGGCACGATGTCCGCCACCGCCTCCCCCGCGCCCAGCGCGCTGCCGGCGACCCGGGCGCCGAGGCCGACGACCGTTCCCGCCTCCGGCGACACGATCTCCCGTGTCCGCAGTCGGTTCAGGGCGTCCCGCCGATCCTCGACCAGTCGGGCGAGGTCGGCCCGCAACGCGTTGAGGTCGGCGAGGACGCGCTCCCGCCGCTCGTCCTTGCGACGACGGAGTTCGGCCCACGTCTCGATCGCCTGCTGGCGGAGCTGCGTTCGCTTGGCCGCCAGCTCCGCGTCGCGGGCGAGAAGGCGCGCCTCCTCCTTCTGCTGTTCGAACAGGCGCGACCGGGGGGCGTTGCCGCGGTCGAGGAGCTGGCGGGTGACCTCGATCTCCTGCCGCACCACGTCGAGTTCGCGGACACCGTGCGCCTGCTGGTCGGCCAGATGCTCGGCCTCGCGGTCCAGCGACGTCGCGCGGTCGGCGTAGAGCCGCTCGTCCGCGAGGATCTGGGCGGTGCGGGACGCGAACAGGTCCGCCTGGTCGGCGAGGATGCGCCGCACGTCCGCCGTGGCGGCGTCCGACAGAAGCTCGATCGGCCAGGACGGGGCCGCGGCACCGTCGCGTTCGGCCACAAGCCGGGCCTCCGTCGCCAGCTTCGCGGCGATGTCGGCGTTGAGCGCGTCGACGCGGGCGGTGGCGGCGACGTCGTCGAGGCGCAGGAGGACCTGACCGGTCGAGACGCGGTCGCCGTCGCGGACCCGCACCTCGACGACGAGGCCGCCCTCGGGGTGGCGGACGGTCTTGCGGCCGCTGGCGGGGACGAGCACGCCCGGGGCGTTCGCCGCCCCGTGGATCGGCGCGAACGTCGCCCAGCCGCCGATCCCGCCGACGGCCAGGGCCACGGTCAGAAGGCCGGCGGCCACGTTGCGCCCCACGCGCACCGGCGGGAGGGGGCCGGCCGTCGGTGCGGTCCGGTCGTCGCGCTGGAGAAGGTCGATCGTCATGGCGTCAGCTTCATCGGTCGGATCGTTTCGGCGGCGACGGCCTCGGGACGCGCGTCGCGGCGCGCGCCGGAGACGACGTGGTCGGTCGGCCCGAAGGCGGCGGCCACGCCCCCGCTCAACACCAGGACCTTGTCGGCGTCGTCGAGGAGGCGCGGGCTCTGGGACAGGGTCACGACGGTGATGCCCATCGCCTTGGCCGTCCGCAGGATCTGTCGGACCATCTCCACGCCTGTGGTGTCGAGATGGCCGAGCGGTTCGTCGAGGACGAGCAGCCGGGGCCGGCCGCAGATGGCGCGGGCGAGCATCAGCCGGCGCAGCCCACCGCCCCCCAGCGCCGCCGCGGCGACGTGGACGTCGGTCGCGAAACCGTCCGGCAGCGCCGCGATCGCGACGTCGAGACCGGTGGCCGCCGCGGCCTCGGCGACGAGGGCGGGATCGGCGCGGAAGCGACCGATCACGTCGGACAGCGTGCCGGCGAGGAGCGTCGGATGTTCGGAGAGGAAGCCGATCGGAAGGTCGTCCGCCCGGGCGGGATCGCGCCCGTCGATGCGCACGGCCCCACCCTGCGGGCGGAGCGCGCCGGCCAGCACGCGGGCGAGCGTGGACTTGCCGGCCCCGTTCCCCCCGAGGACGGCGAGGCTCTCCCCCGGGGCGAGGTCGAGAGAGACGCCACGCAGGGCCGGCTGCTGCGCGCCGGGGGGCACGACGTAGGCCCCGTCGACGGAGACCCGCGCGCCGGTTCCGACCGACGACGGGACCGGGGCCCCGTCCGTCTCCGACATGCGGCGGATGCCGCGCAGACGGCGCACCGCGGCCGCCCCCCGGACCACGCCGGTCCATCCGCCGAACACCATGTCGAAGGGCATCATGGCCTTCGCGACGAGCATCGACGTCGCGATCATGCCGGCGAGCGAGAGTTGCTGGTCG
>JBIJED010000403.1:0-3843 GCA_044343785.1 Azospirillales bacterium
GAGGATGCGGTCGACGGCGGCCGTCAGCGGCACCCGCTCCACGCCGGCGACCGGCACGAGGCGCGTCTCCAGCATGGCCACCGCCTCGTCGACCGAGAGGAGCGGACCGCCGAAGGCGAAGCAGTCGTCGCTGAGCTGGGCCATCGGTCTCCCCCCCCGGTTCAGAGGAACCGGTCCGCCGGCTCCGCCATCGACAGCATCACATCGGCGACCGCGACCGGATCGTCCAGCGGCACCATCGGCAGCGGGAGCCCGGGGAGGGCCGTGTCGGAGGCGACGGCGCGGATCATCGGGTCGTCCGGCCAGAGCGGCGGCTTGCCGACCGACGGACGGTGCACCTCGACCTTGGGCAGGGGCGAGCGCTTGAACCCCTCGACGATCACGAGGTCGACCGGCGAGAGGCGGGAGAGGAGGAACGACAGGTCGGGCTCGGCCGCGCCCCGGTTCTCGTGGAACAGGACCCAGCGCCCGGCGGCGCTCACCAGCACCTCGGCGGCGCCGGCCTCGCGGTGGGAATGGCTGTCCTTGCCCGGCTGGTCGGGGTCGAAGCTGTGGTGGGCGTGCTTCAGCGTCGAGACGGACAGGCCGCGGGCGCGCAGCACGGGGATGAGGCGGACGAGCAGCGTGGTCTTCCCGCTTCCGCTCCAGCCGGCGAGGCCGATCACGCGCATGGGGCGAGGTCTCCCACGATGAGGAAAGGGCCCCATCCCTCGCGGAATGGGGCCCCGGCCCGAACCGGACGGTGCCGGCGAGGGTCAGTCGGCGCCGGCCTTCGCCCCGCCCGCGGGCGCGCTCGCCCCGCGGCCCTTGCCCGCCTGCTCCTCCAGCCAGAGCGAATGGTGCGCCTTGGCCCAGTTGTAGTCGACGAGGCCCGTGCCCATCGCGTCGTAGGCGCCCTCCATACCGATCGAGCCGATGTAGATGTGGGCGAGGATGATGGCCACGAGCACGAGCCCGACGATGCCGTGGACGATGACCGCCAGCTGCTGGCCGTGCACGTCGGTCCAGTAGAAGGGGAACATCATCACGAAGCCGGACACCGAGATCGCGACGCCGCCGAGGATGACGGACCAGAAGATCAGCTTCTGGCCGGCGTTGAACTTCTTCGCCTCCACGTGCCCGTGGCCGACGATGCCGCCGCCCGCCTTCAGCCACGCGATGTCGCGCGCGGCGGGGATGTTGTCCTTCACCCAGAACAGCAGCATCAGCACGATGCCGAGCACGAAGGGGAAGCTGAGGTAGTTGTGGGCGTACTTGCCCCACTGGGAGAGGGCGGTGAACGCCTCCGGCCCGATGATCGGCAGGAGCAGCGTCTTACCGAACACGAGGTTGAGACCGGTCAGCCCCAGCACGATGAAGGTGGAGGCGGTGAGCCAGTGGGCGAAACGCTCCACCGCCTTGAAGCGCACGACGAACCGGCCCGACGGACCGCCCTCGATCGGGATGCGACCGCGGACCATGTAGAACACGACGAGCAGGCCGAGCACACCGAGGACGGAGACCGCCCCGATCGTCTTCAGCGTGTCGTCGTGGAACGCGCGGAACTCCCGGCCCTGCGGCTGGATCAGCCGGCCGGACTTCTCGTCCGGGATGCTGACCCGGCCGGAGACCTCGCCCCGCAGATAGTTGAGGAGGACGGCGTCGGAGTTGGCGGCCGTGGGCTGCTGGGCCGTGGCCGGCGGCGGCTTGGCCCCGCAGGCGAGCACGACGCCCAGGACGAGGGCGAGGAGCGCGCGGCGGAGGGTGGCGAGGCGGATCATCGGCATGGTCTCTCCGTCAGCTCGCGATCGTTTCCCTGTAGGCCGTCGTCCAGCCCCAGGCGCCCGAGCCGTAGCCGCGCTTCACCACGCGCTCCTTGTAGATGGAGGCGATGATGTCGCCGTCGCCGGCCAGAAGCGCCTTGGTCGAGCACATCTCCGCGCAGAGCGGGAGTTTGCCCTCGGCCAGACGGTTCGAGCCGTACTTGGCGTATTCGGCGGGCGTCATGTCCGCCTCCGGGCCGCCGGCGCAGAAGGTGCACTTGTCCATCTTCCCGCGGCTGCCGAAGTTGCCGAGCTGCGGGTACTGGGGCGCACCGAAGGGGCAGGCGTAGAAGCAGTAGCCGCAGCCGATGCACAGGTCCTTGGAGTGCAGGACCACGCCGTCGGCCGTGGTGTAAAAGCAGTCGACCGGGCAGACCGCCGCGCAGGGCGCGTCGGTGCAGTGCATGCACGCCATGGAGATCGACCGCTCGCCGGGCTTGCCGTCGTTGATCGTCACCACGCGCCGCCGGTTGATGCCCCAGGGCACCTCGTGCTCGTTCTTGCAGGCCGTGACGCAGGCGTTGCACTCGATGCAGCGGTCCGCGTCGCAGAGGAACTTCATCCGGGCCATCGTTCGTTACCTCCCCGCTCAGGCCGCCGCTTCGATGCGGCAGAGGGTGACCTTGGTCTCCTGCATCGCCGTCACCGGGTCATAGCCGTAGGTGGTCAGCGCGTTCACGCTCTCGCCGAGCACGATCGGATCGGTGCCCGCGGGATAGGCCGCCCGCTGGCTCTGCCCCTCCCAGTGGCCGGAGAAGTGGAACGGCATGAAGGCGACGCCCGGGCCCACGCGCTCGGTGACGAGCGCCTTCATCCGCGCGCGGCTGCTCGACGCCGGGCCGTAGACCCAGACCCAGCCGCCGTCCTTCACGCCGAGGCGCGCCGCGTCCTGCGGGTTGACCTCGACGAACATGTCCTGCTGCAGCTCGGCCAGCCACTTGTTCGACCGGGTCTCCTCGCCGCCGCCCTCGTACTCCACCAGCCGGCCGGAGGTGAGGATGATGGGGAACCGCTCGTGGATCCGGTCGGCCACGTTCTTGGCCTGCAGCGTCTTGCCGGTGTTGGGCACGCGGAAGTCGCGGTTGTCGTCGCGCGTCGGGTACTGGGCGACGAGGTCCGGCCGCGGCGAGTAGATCGGCTCGCGGTGGACCGGGATCGGGTCCGGCAGGGTCCAGGCGTTCGCCCGGGCCTTGGCGTTGCCGAAGGGCGAGCAGCCGCGCTTCAGCGCGACGCGGATGATCCCGCCCGACAGGTCGGTGGTCCAGCTGACGTTGTCCGGGTTCGCCCCGCCGATGCGGCGGATGGTGGCGAGTTCGTCCGCCGTCAGGTCGGCGTCCCAGCCGAGACGGCGCAGGATGCCGAAGGTGAACTCCGGATAGCCGTCCTGGATCTCCGAGCCCTTGGAGTAGGAGCCCTCGGCGAGGAGCGAGACGCCGTTGCGCTCGACGCCGAAGCGGGCGCGGAAGGTGCCGCCGCCCTCCATCACGTGCCGCGACGTGTCGTAGAGGATGTGCGTGCCCGGGTGCTTCAGTTCGGGCGTGCCCCAGCACGGCCAGGGCAGGCCGTAGAACTCGCCCTTCAGCGGCCCGCTCGCCGCGCGCAGCGTCGTCTTGTCGAAGTCGCCCTGATGCTTCATGTGCAGCTTCAGGCGCTCCGGCGACTGGCCCGAATAGCCGATCGACCAGGTGGCGCGGTTGATCTCGCGCAGGATGTCCTCGGGAACGGGCTGGTTGTTCTCGACCTTGACGTTCTTGAACATCTCGTCGCCGAAGCCGAGCTTCTTCGCGAGGCGGTACAGCACCTCGTAGTCGTTCTTCGATTCGAAGATCGGCTTCACCACCTGCTCGCCCCACTGGATCGAGCGGTTCGACGCGGTGCGGGAGCCGTCGCACTCGAACTGGGTGCAGATCGGCAGCAGGTAGGTGCCGTTCTTCCGGTTCGACACGGCCGCGAAGGTGGTCGGGTGCGGGTCGGCGACGACCATCAGCTCGAGCGCCTCGATGCCCTTCCGCATCTCCGGCATGCGGGTCACGGTGTTGCC
>JBIJED010000367.1:0-4071 GCA_044343785.1 Azospirillales bacterium
ACGTTGTCCTGCTGGTCGACCGAGCCCTTGTCGAGGGTCGCGGCATCGAACCACCGCGTGGTGGGGATGCCCTTCTCCTCCATCATCTTCTTGTCGACGAACCGCGACAGCAGATAGTCGTAGGGCACGTCCCAGACGCGGGCGAAGTGGCGCCACGCGCCCTCGGCGAGGCCGTAGTAGGCCGGCAGCGTCGTCACGTCGAGGCCGAGGTCCGTCGCCCCCTGCACGTTGCAGTGGCCGCGGAAGATGTTCGCCCCGCCGCCCTCGATGCCGATGTTGCCGAGCGCCAGCTGCAGGATCGACAGCGCGCGCACGTTGGCCGTGCCCACCGTCTTCTGCGTCACGCCCATGCACCAGATCAGCGTGCCGGGCTTGTTCTTCGCGAACAGCTCCGCCGTCTCGCGCATCTGGGCCGGCGACACGCCGGTGACCCGCTGGACCTCCTGCGGGTTCCACTTCTTCACCTCGGCGCGGACGTCGTCCATGCCGTAGACGCGCTGGGCGATGTACGCCTTGTCCTCCCAGCCGTTCTCGAAGATGTGCCAGAGCAGGCCCCACATGAACGGGATGTCCGTGCCCGGGCGGATGCGGACGTAGTGGGTGGCGTGCGCGGCGGTGCGGGTGTAGCGCGGGTCGACGACGATCAGCGGCGCGCGGTTCAGCTCCTTGCCGAGAAGCACGTGCTGCAGCGACACGGGGTGCGCCTCGGCGGGGTTGCCGCCGACGATCATGATCGCCTTGGAATTGTGGATGTCGTTGTAGGAGTTGGTCATCGCGCCATAACCCCACGTGTTCGCGACGCCCGCGACCGTGGTGGAATGGCAGATGCGCGCCTGATGGTCGACGTTGTTGGTCCCCCAGAAGGCCGCCATCTTGCGATAGAGATAGGCGCCCTCGTTGGAGAACTTGGCCGAGCCGAGCCAGAACACCGCGTCGGGGCCGGACTTCTGCCGGATCTCCAGCAGCTTGTTGCCGATCTCCTCGATCGCGACGTCCCAGCCGATCCGGCGCCACTCGCCGTTGACCAGCTTCATCGGGTACTTCAGCCGGCGGTCGCCGTGGACCAGCTCACGCACCGAAGCGCCCTTGGCGCAGTGGGTGCCGATGTTGATCGGGCTGTCCCAGGCCGGCTCCTGGCCGACCCACACGCCGTTCTGCACCTCGGCCTTGACCGTGCAGCCGACCGAGCAGTGGGTGCAGACGTTGGTCTTGATCTCCACCGGCACGCCCGGCTTCATCGGGCCGGCCTCGGCCTTCCGGACGGTGGAGAGATGCAGCGTGCCCAGCGCGGCGAGGCCGCCCGCGGCGACGCCGGACCGCTTCAGGAACCCGCGGCGGTCGATCGTCCCGCCCGCCAGCGAGGCGAGCGCGGTCGAGAGCCGCTGGCGCGAGGCCTGCCCTTCCTTGCGCTTGATCAACATCGGACCGGCCCCCCTCAGTAGCGGTTGGTCTTGTAGAAGGTCTTCACGTGGTCGGTCTCGCGATAGCGGGCCTTCGTCCGCTCCGCCCCGGTCTCCCGCGCCTCGGCGGCGGTCGGCGCCGCGACCATCGGCACCACCGCCGCCGCCGCGCCGGCACCCGCGCCGAGCACCTTCAGGAAGTCGCGGCGCTGGACCGCTTCGTTCTTCTCCGACATGACCTTCTCCCTCCCACGCACGGGCGGCGGACCGCCCGCTCCAATCCTCAACTGCCGAGCGCGTAGGCGTCGCGCTCGACGTCCATCACCACCCGACCGAAGCGGCCGACCGCGCGGTAGAACCGCGCCGCCTTCGCCGTCTCCAGGTCGGAAAAGAACCGCGGCGCCCACGAGGCGACGTGCCGCTCGAAGAAGCGGCGCTGGCGCCCGGGATCGCTCGGAAAGGCACCGGTGGCGAGGCCCGCCATCATCTCGCACAGCTGCGCGATGTGGTCCTCCGGCTCGACCACGCCGTCGGCCCGCACGATGCCGAGATCCTGCATCTCGCCCCGCAGGCGGGCCAGCGGTCGCTCGTGCAGGAACCCGGTCTGGTAGTAGGAGCCGTAGGGCAGCAGCTCGCCGCGCCCCACGCCGACGAACAGATGGTGGAACTCGCGCTCGATCCGGTCCTCGTCGGCCACGGCCGCGGCCTGCGCGAGGGCGCCCAGCGCCTCGCCGACAGGGGTGTCGTCGCCGGTCACGGTGGCCACCTGGCCCAGGAGGTCGGCGGCCGGCGGACGGGCAAGCAGCGCCCCGAGGAGCGCATAGCAACGGGCGCGTCCGAGGTCGATCTCCTCGGCGGCGGCGTCGCGTGCCTGTTCCGTCGTGTCCGGCATCGATGTCCCGACAGGGCCGCCGAAGCGGTCATACCAATTTCACAATGACATGTTGCTAACACATCGCCCGGGGGGATCGCAACGCCCGACCCGGGTGTCCGTGCACCGATATACTCTTTAGTATGTCGTTGATTTCGCGACGCAAAATTTGACCGTTCGCCCATGTCGGGTACTGCGTGCAGCCGCGTGCAGTCAGTCCGGCGCAGCCCCGCCGTGCCGGCGGCGGCGCGGCGGCGGCGGGCGGTCCGCGCTCGCGACGACCGCCTGCGGCGCCACGGGCACGAGGGGCACGCCGTCCGCGACCGTCGGCGGCGGCAGGGCGGCGGGCGGGCGGTCCGCGGGGGGCGCGGACCCGACGACCGTCGCCGGGGGGGCGGGCGCGGCCTCGTCCGCGGGCGTCGGATCGGAGCGGCGCAGTTCGCCGATGGCGAGATCGACCAGGCGCTTCACGTCGTCCATCGGCAGCAGGCTGCCGTAGCCCGGCGCGTTGAAGTCCCAGTCGTAGTCCGCCAGCGTCCTGTAGTTCAGGATCGCCGGGTCGCTGGTCCAGAGCCGGCGCAGCGCCGCCGTCCGCAGGGACGTGGGCACGCCCGGCCGCAGGAAGGGCGTGAAGTCGCTGTCGGAGCCCAGGGTGGCGAGGTGGGGGAGCGTGGCGGGGTCGATCGGTTCGGCGGGGGTGGGGGCACGTGACCCCCCCTCTCCCTGTCCCTCCCCCCGGGGGGGGGAGGGAACGCGGTCGGACCCGTCGCCGAAGTCACTCCCCTCCCCCCCCCGGGGGGAGGGGGCGGGGGAGAAGGGGTCCGCCGCACCGACCGTCGCCGGCACGCTCTCCTCCTCCCGCCGCGCCTCCGCCTTCCGGCGCGCCCAGCGGGCGAGGAACCCGCCCTCACTCATCGGCGTCGCCCGCCGGCCGGCGCAGGTGCCGCCCGACCGCCAGCGCCTCCGGGTCGGCGCGGTCGCGCTGGCGCTTGTACCGGGTGCGCTCGACGTGGTGGCGCTCCACGAACGCCGCCATCCAGTCCCGGATCTCGGGCGCCAGCGGCACGGGCTCGACGATGTCGTCGCCCGTGTCGGCGTGGGCGTGCGCCTCGCCCGCGTCGACCGTGGCCAGCAGCAGGTCGAGCCCGCGTTCGCCGTCGTCCTTGCGCAGCACCACGTAGACGGACGGCACGGCGCTCTCGAGGTTGTGCCTGTAGGTGTCGGTCTCGCCGGGCCACAGCGTGAGCGTCGCCGGACCGGCGAAGAAACGCTCCACGTCCCCGTCGCGGCCGAGGAGCGACCAGCGTTCGACCGGGGGTGCCGCGATCAGCGCGGCGGACGGGACCCAGGCGAAGGGCTGCCACACGCTCTTCAGCGGCCGCTTGTCGACCACCACGCCCACGGTCCAGGTCTCGGCGCTCATGCCCGGGCCTCGCGGGCCAGCGGCAGGCCGGTGATCAGGTTCTGCGGCTTCATGCGCAGCGTGCGGTCGGGCGCCATGGCGAGGGCGAGATGGACCGGCCGGCCGGCGACGCGCGGCAACATGTCGGCCGGCCGCTCGAACTCGAGGCGGAACAGCGAGAGCACGCGGGCGAGGTCGGCCTGCGGGACCACCGCCCCGTTCCACATGCCGTTGAGGATGGCGGTCGCGTCGGCGTCGAGGCCGACGTGCCAGCTCCACGTCTCGTCCCGGATCGTCTGCACCGCCTGCACCGAGACGCGGCAGCCGGTGAAGCAGCGGACCCAATCCTCCAGAAGGCGGCAGAAGGCGTCGAGGCCGGGCCGGGTGAAGGACAGGTC
>JBIJED010000118.1:0-7886 GCA_044343785.1 Azospirillales bacterium
CGAGCCGCCCGCCGGTGATCGCGGCCTCGATGCCCGACATGTCGTCGGGTGCCGCGGCGGGGATGCGCAGGACAGCGGCGGTGCGCATCAGCAGCAGCCCGCACGATCGGCGAAGTGGCGGGCGACCGCGCCCTCCAGCTCCGGCAGGGCCGCCAGCATCGGCCCCCTGTCCGCCGCGATGCCCGCGCGGATCGCGGCGCGCAACTCGTCCTGCACGCGGTCGAGGTCGAAGGCCGAGAGGCGGCCGTCGCGCACCACGGTCCGCCCGTCCACCATCAGTTCGCGCAGGTGCCGGCGGGTGGCGCGCGAAAACAGGAGCTCGGTCGGCGGGACCGGCATCAGCGCGTCCTCGTCGAGCGCCGAGCGGTCGATCAGCAGCAGGTCGGCCGGCGCGCCGGGCGCGATCCGCCCGTCGCCCGGCGCCCCGAGGGAGCCGCGCCCGGTGGCGAGCACGGCGCGCAGCGCGTCCGCCGCCTCGAACCCCGTCTCGAAGCCGCGCCCGGCGTGCAGCCCGTGCAGAAGGCGCATCTCGCGCAGCAGGTCGTCGTCCTCGTCGAAGGCCTGCCCGTCGATGCCCATGGCGATCCGGCAGCCCGCCGCCATCATCGCCCCGACCGGCGCGATGCCCGAGCGCAGAGCGAGGTTCGACGAGGCGTTCACCGCGATCGTCGCCCCGCGCGCGGCGATCAGCTCCAGCTCGTCCGGCCGCGCCCAGGTGCAGTGGGCGAGCGTGAGCCGCGGCGACAGGAGCCCGACCCCGTCGAGGAAGCGGACGATCCCGCCCGGAACCTCACGGTCGGCCCAGTCGCGCTGGTAGCGTGTCTCCAGAAGGTGCATGTGGACCCGCCGTCCGGTGCGCGCCGACGCCTCGGCGATGGCCTCCAGCAGCGGCGTGGTGCACCATTGGACCCCGTTCGGGCCGAACTGCACGTCGACGAAGGGACCGCCGGCCGCCGCGGCCACCGCCTCGACCAGCGCCACCTGCCCGGCCGGCGGCAGCGGCGCACGGGCGAGGAAAGTCTCCGCCACCGCCGCGCGGGCGGCAGGCGACAGCGCGTCGAGCACCGGGTCGGACGGGCCGTAGACCAGCGGGTTGCGGTCGCGCATGGCGACCGCGAGGGCGATGCGGACGCCCACCTCGCGCGCGGCCGCGGCCATGCGCACCGCCTCCTCGGGCAGGGGCATGCCGCCGTGGGGCCGGGTGTGGTGGACCATCACGGCCCCCGCCCCGCCGACCGCGGCCCGGCCGAGTGCCGCGCGCGCGACGAGGCCCGGATCGACCGCCGGGAAGAGGGCGAGGCGCGGCAGCCACGTCTCCAGCGGCCGGCCCGCCCCGCCGATCGACGAGGTGCGGACCGGGCGCGCATGGTCGTGGGCGTTGGCGGGCGCGGGCAGGACGAGGACGTCCTCGACCGGCCCGGGCCCCGCCGGCCCGACGGCCACGATCCGGCCGCCCTCGATCGTGATCGCAACGCCGTCGCGAACACCGTCCAGGTCGAGGACGTGCCGGGCGCGGATGGTGCGCATGGGGGCCGCTCCGCCGGGCCTGGGGTCGCGACGTCGTCAGTTCGACGCGACCCGGCGGGTTTCCAACGCCGGAAGGTAGGAGCGGTCGAACACGTCCGACGGCTTCGGCGTCCCGGTCAGGTCGAACGCCTCCTTCACCTGCCCGATCGCGCGCCCGAGCCGCGCGTCGTCCAGGTCGCCCAGGCCGACCCGGCGCGCCTCGTCGGTCAGGATGATGGTGTCGAGCGCGTACTTGAGGCGGCGCGCCTCCAGTTGCGCGTCGAACAGCGGCTCCACCTTCTGCATCAGGGCCATCGCCTCGGCCGGGCTCGCGATCACCTCCCGCACCGCACGGTTGACAGCGCGGACGAGGCCGCGAACCGCCGCCGGGTTCTCCCGGATCAGGCGCTGGGAGACCATGACGCCGTTCGAATAGACGTCGATCCCGAAGTCGCCGAACGCGAACCAGCGGAAGTCGCGGTCAGGGTCCTGCCGCATGCCGACGAGGTTCATGTAGGAGGTGATGGTGAAGACCATCGAGCCGTCGACCTGGCCCTGGATCAGCATCTGCTCCTGAAGGTTCGGCTGCATGTTCAGGATCTCGCTCTTCGACGCGTCGATCCCGTTCAGCCGGGCGAAGGCGGGCCACATGCGCGTGGTGGCGCTGCCGGCGGGACCACCGAGCTTGCGGCCCTCGATGTCCTTGACCGTCCGGATCGGGCCGTCGGCCTTCACGACGATGGCGAAGGGTGGCTTGTTGTAGATCTGGTAGACCATCACCGGCTGCTCGCCCGGGCGGGCGGCGGCGTTCTGGATGATGGCGTTCATGTCGCCGAAGCCGGCGTCGTAGGCGCCGGACATGATGCGGGTGATCGTCGCCGCCGAGCCGTCACCCTGGTCGATGGTGACGTTCAGCCCCTCGGCGCGGAAATACCCCTTGTCCTGCGCCCAATAGTACCAGGCGTGCACGCCCTGAAGGCGCCAGTCGAGGGTGAAGCGGATGTTGGTCTGGGCATCGGCGGGGGCCGGCGCGGCGGCGATGCCGGCAGCGACCGCGAGCGCCGTCAGGGCGCCCTTCAGCAAGCGGTTCATGGATCTCGTCTCCTGCTCTCTGTTCGGATGTCGTTTCTTTCGTGTTCCGGACCCCGTGCCCCGGCCCGTCAGGTCACCGCGAGATCGGTCTTCCGGTGCGCCCAGCCGGTCACGCGGTGTTCGATGAGGGAGAAGATCGCGTAGAGCGACACGCCGAGCCCGGCGAGGATGAACAGCCCCGCGAAGACCAGCGGCACGTTGAACGAGGAGGACGCGATCATCATCATGTTGCCGATGCCGCGGTTCGAGGCCACGGTCTCGGCGATCACGCTGCCGACGAAGGCGAGCGTGACCGCCACCTTCAGCGACGCGAAGAAGTAGGGCATCGCCCGCGGAAGCCCGACGTTCCACAGGATGTCGAGCTTCGACGCCTTCAGCGTCTTCATCACGTCCTCGAGCTCGGGCTCGACGGTCGCGATGCCGGTGGCGACGTTGACCACCACGGGGAAGATGCAGATCACGCAGGCGGTCAGGATCGCCGGCACCGTGCCCGCCCCGAACCACAGGACGAAGATCGGCACCACCGCGACCTTCGGGATGGACGAGATGCCGACCAGCAGCGGATAGGCCGTCTGGTAGGCGAGACGCGAGGAGCCGATCGCCACCCCCAGCACCACGCCGATCGCCGTGCCGATGCCGAACCCGACCATCGTGGTGTAGAGGGTCTGGTAGGTGTGCGGCCACAGCGCGGGCCAGCGCAGCCACAGCGTCGCCACGATCTGGGTCGGCCGCGGCAGGACGAGGTCGCTGATCCGCAAGCCGAGGCACGCGACCTCCCAGACCACGAACACGCCGATGATCAGGGCGATCGACGCCGCCCGGTTCCGCACCGCCCGCATCATGTGTCCTGCGCCCCTCCCCGGGCCTCGACGATCAGCGACCGCAGGCGCTGGGTCAGCGCCACGAAGTCGCCGGTATAGGTCATGTCGATGGTGCGCGGCCGGGCGAAGGGCACCTTGCCGTCCTCCAGGATCCGGCCGGGCCGCGCCGACATCACGCAGATCCGGTTGGCGAGGAACGCCGCCTCGCGCAGGTCGTGGGTGACCAGGATCACCGTCGTCTTGCGGTCGATCCACAGCCGCTGCAGGACGCCCCACAGCTCCTCGCGCGTGAACTGGTCGAGCGCGCCGAACGGCTCGTCCAGCAGCAGGAGGTCGGGCTCGTGGACCAGTGCACGGCACAGGTTCGCGCGCTGCATCATGCCGCCGGACAGCTGCCAGGGGTACTTGTCGGCGAAGCCCCGGAGCCCGACCGAGGCCAGCAGGTCGTCCACCCGCTCGCGGAAGGCCCGCCGCCGCTCTGCCCGATAGCGGGCGCGGAAGGGAGGCACGATCTTCAGCGGCAGCATCACGTTGTCGCGGATCCGCATCCACGGCAGGAGCGTCGGGTTCTGGTAGGCCATGCCGATGCGCACCGGCTCGGCCCCCACCTCCCGGCCGGCGACGAAGACGTGGCCCGCCGACGGCGCCAGCAGGTCCCCGACCAGCTTGAGGATGGTCGACTTCCCGCAGCCGGACGGGCCGACCAGCGCGACGAAGTCGCCCTTCTCGATCCGCAGCGACGTGGGCGTGAGGGCCTGGAGTGCCGACGCGCCGCGGCCGTAGGTGACGCTCGCCCCCTCCAGCTCGACGTAGGGGCGCGCCCAGCGGGGGGCGTCGACCGGCTTCGGGGAAACGGCCTGGACGGCGGCGGTCATTCGGCGGTCCTCGGGGTTCCGGACGGGGGGCAGGCGGCGACGGCGGCGGCAAGGGTCTCGGCCTCGCGCAGCGTTCGCGGCGCCGGCATGCGCTGGACATCGGTCACCTGACGGCCCCAGCCGCGCGCTTCGGTCACGAGGCGGCGGTCCTTCTGGACGAAGCGGCCGCGCACCAGCGTGTGGACCGGCACGCCGGTCACCGCCGTCCCCTCGAACGGCGTGATCCTGGAGCGGCTGTGCAGGGCCGCCGCGCGGACCGTCTCACGGCGCGCCAGGTCGACGATCGCGATGTCGGCGTGCGCCCCGGGGGCGATGCGGCCCTTGACCGGCCATAGCCCGAAGGCCCTGGCCGGCGCTTCGGCCGACCAGCGGACATAGTCGGTGATCGCCATCCGCCCAGCCGCCACCTGGGTCAGCATCAGTGGCATCTGCGTTTCCACACCGGGGAAACCGCAGTCGGCATCCCAGATCCGCGGCCGCAGCTTTTCCTCCGGCGTGTGAGGCGCATGGTCTGTGGCGACCATGTCGATCACGCCGGTCCGCAGCGCCCCCCACAGCGCCGCCTTGTGGCGCGGCTCGCGCACCGGCGGGTTGACCCGCAACAGCGAGCCCAGGGGGGCGTAGTCGTCGGTGTCGAGCAGGAGGTAGCAGGGGCAGGTCTCGCCCGTGACGTCCACGCCCCGGCGCTTGGCGTCGGCCAGGGGGACCAGCTCGTCGGCCGAGGAGATGTGGAGCACGTGGATCCGCGCGCCGGTCCATTCGGCCAGCGCCGCGGCGCGGCCCACCGCCTCGACCGCGACGATCGCCGGGCGGGCCGCGACATGGGCCAGCGGGTCGTCGCGCCCGGCGGCCATCAGCCGCGCCTGCCGCCACGCCATGATGGACGCCGTCTCGGCGTGCAGCGAGATGCGCAGCCCCGTCTTCGCCAGGATCTCGAACCCCTCCAGCATCGCCCCCGTCGACGGCGACGGCAGGTTGCCGAAGGTATTGCCCATGAAGCACTTGAACGCGTTGACCCCGGCGGCGACCAGGGCCTCCAGTTCGCCGACGTTGTCCTCGGCCAGGAGACCGTAGAGACCGAAATCGACGAAGGACTTCGAGGCCAGCCGCTGCTTCTCCCGCAGCGCCTCGACGGTGCCGGTGGGCGGATGGGTGTTCGGCATCTCGAACACCGTGGTCGTGCCGCCCATGGCCGCCGCCGCCGACCCGGTCTCCCAGTCCTCCTTGTGGGTGTAGCCGGGTTCGCGGAAGTGGACATGCACGTCGATGGCACCCGGCAGCACGTGCATCCCGGCGGCGTCCAGCGTCCCGCGCGCGGGCGGCATGGCCGCCTCCGCACCCACGGCGAGGATCACGCCGTCCTTGATCGCGACCGCGGCCGGAACGGCGGCGTCGCCGCTCACGACGGTTCCGCCACGGATCACGAGATCGGCAACGAGGGGGGGCTGGGTCATGGCCGGGTCCTCAGAGCATCGCCCAGCCGCCGTCGACCGGGAGGTCGACCCCGGTGATCTGGCGGGAAACGTCGCTGGCGAGGAAGAGGCAGGCGTTGGCCACGTCCTCGGCGGTGGAGACGCGGCGCAGGGCGTAGTCCTCGGCGTGCATCTCGGCCGCGCGGGCCTCGCTCACGCCGTGGCGGCGCGCCATCTCGGGCACGACCTTGGTGCGGAAGCGCGGGCCGTCGACCATGCCCGGCGCCACGCAGTTCACGTTGATCCCGTAGGGCCCGGCCTCGAGCGCGAAGCTCTTGGTGATGCCGCGCAGGCCCCACTTCGACGCGGAATAGGCCATGCGCCCCGCGCGACCGCGCATGCCGAAGGTCCCGCCCACGTTCACGATCTTGCCGTGGCGCGCGGCGATCATGCCGGGCAGCACCGCGCGCATGGTGTTGAAGCAGCCGCGCATGTTCAGCTGGACGATCTCGTCGAATTCGGCGGGCGTCGTCTCCCACCCGGGCTTGCCGATCGGTCCCGACCCGCCGGCGACGTTGACCAGGATCTCGACCGGCCCGCCGAGGCGCCCTGCGCCGGCCGCGATCGCCCGTTCGCAGGCGTCCGCGTCGGTGACGTCGCAGCATTCCAGGACGACGGCGGTGTCGCTCGCCTCCAGTTCCGAGGCGAGGAGTTCGACGGCCGCCACGTCGCGGGCCAGCAGGAGGAGCCGGCAGCCCTCCGACGCGAAGGCGCGGGTGACGGCCTCCCCCATGCCCTTGACGGGGCCGGTGATGGCCGCGACGCGGCCCGACAGTCCGAGGTCCATGGACCGTCAGACCTTGATCGCCCGCACCCGCCGCTCCGGCGGCGGCAGGAAGTCGGCCGAGAACACCTCCTCCGGGGCGGGCGTCCGCGGCAGGCCGTTCGCTTCCACGACGATGCCGATCGACCGGCGGAACCGCTCGGGATCGACGGCGCCCAGGCCGATCGACGCGATCTCCGGATGGCTCATCTCGTCCTGGAGCGTGGCGACCAGCCGCTCGCGCTCCACCGGCGAATTGATCAGCGGCTCGCGCTTCGCCACCGAGGCGACCGCGCCGTCGAGGTCGGCCAGCGTGTCCTCCAGCCCGCGGTTGAACGCCGCCACGACGGCCCGCACCGCGGCCGGCTGCTCGCGCGCGAGGCGGCGCGAGACGATCAGCGCGTTCGAGTAGAGGTCCATCCCGAAGTCGCCGTAGTTGATGAAGCGGAAATCCTTGTCCGGGTCGATGCCCACCAGCTTGGCCGAGAAGCGGATCGTGTTGACGAAGCCGAACACCCCGGCCACCTGCCCGCGGGCGAGCATCTGCTCGCGCAGGTTCGGCTGCATGTTGGTGATCTCGACCTTCGTGGCGTCGATGCCGGCGAGCCTGGCGAAGGCGGGGAACAGGCGCAGCGCGCCATCGTTGGCGGGCCCGCCCAGGGTGCGCCCCTCCAGGTCCTTGGGCGTGCGGATCGGCCCGTCGGCCCGCACCGCGATGGCGAAGGGCGGGCGGTTGAACATGGAGTAGACCGCCAGCGGAACCTCGTCCCCCGACTTCTGGGCGGCCAGCGCGATCAGCGCGTTGATGTCGCCGAAGCCCATGTCGTAGGCGCCCGACGCCACCTTGCCGACCGCCGCCGCCGAGCCGTCGCCCTGGTCGATCGCGAGGCTGATGCCCGCTGACGACAGATAGCCCTTGTCCTCGGCCAAAAAGAACCAGCTCTGCGGGCCCTGGTAGCGCCAGTTCAGGATCATCTTCAGCCGCGTCGTGGCCTGCGCACGGGACCCGCCCGGAAGCGGGACGGCGGCAACGGCGGCGGCGGCACCCGCGAGGGTTCCGAAGCGGCGGCGGCTGACGGTCGTGGACATGGCGGCACTCTCCCCGCAGGTGGCCCGGTGTTCTCCCCCGCAGGTTGCGGCGTTCCGGTGCCACGTTCCAATGCTATGATCAGTTCAGACCGGTGCCGGAACGGCAACGGTTGGTGGACATGCGACGGAGGGGAACCGATGCGGCACCTGCGGCACCTGCGCTACGTGGACGAGGTGGCGCGCACAGGCTCCATGCGGCGGGCGGCGGAGCGGCTGAACGTGACCGCCTCGGCGCTGAACCGGCGCATCCGCGACATCGAGGAGGAGC
>JBIJED010000341.1:0-4318 GCA_044343785.1 Azospirillales bacterium
GATCTCGACGAAGGTGGTGAAGAGGAAGTCGGCCGCCTTGGCCGCGAAGGCCCGCCCCGGGGGCGAGAAGGCGGCGTTGAGCGTCACCGGGCGCGGCTGCTGCAACGGCTTCGGCAGGCCGCGGACCTGGCGGAGGGTATAGTACTTGCCCTCGTAGTCGAACGGCGTGTCGGACGTGTAGATCTTCGAGATGATCTCGAACCACTCGAGGCCCTGGGCGTAGCGCTCCTCGACCACCGTGAGGCCGAACATCTGGAACTCCTCGGGATTCCAGCCGCACACGATGTTCAGCCCGGCCCGGCCGTTCGACGCGTGGTCGACGGTCGTCAGCGCCTTCGCCGCGAAGACCGGGTGGACCATCGGCACGTGGACCGTGGAGAAGACGGCGATCTTCTCGGTCGCCGTGGCGAGTGCTGCGGCGAAGGTGAAGGTCTCGAAGCTCCACTCCCGGCTGTCGGTCTCCCCGCCGAAGCCCCGCCAGCGGGCGATGGGAAGGAAGAACTCGTAGCCGTAGTGCTCGGCCATGCGCACGGTCGCGAGGATGTCGGGCCAGGAGGCGGTCCACCGCTCCGGAACCTTCGTGAGGGTCAGCCCCCCGTCCGAGTTGGCGGAGAAGACGCCAAGCTTGAACCGGTTGGGTCCGTGCATCGGGTGGACGGGGGCCTTCGACATGGGTGGGTCTCCCTCAGGATGCCGCGGCGGTGGCCGCGTCGAAGAATCCGGACGCGTTCTCGATGAGACGCAGGGTGAAGCGTTCGACCTTCGCCGCGTCGCCGGTGGAGAAGGCGGCGGCGAGGTCCTCGTAGCGTGCGAGCGCCACGGCACGCGCACGGGGATCGTGGAGGGTCGCCTGCCGGACGGCGGCCGCCTGATCGTCGAAGCGTCGGAGCGTGTCGCGCAACCGGCCGTTCGGCGTCCGGTCGAGCCACGCGCCGCGGACGTCGGAACTGGCGCGTGCGAAGCCGGCGAAATCGGCCTCCCGCTGGGCCCGGCGGGCCCGGTCGAGGGCCATCGAGAGCGCGGAGAGCCCGTCCGGGCCGATGACCGGGACCGCGTCCCGCGCGGCCGCCGGCTCCAGCAGGCGGCGCACCTGGAAGATCTCGGCGACGTCGGCGACGGTGAGGCTCGGGACGGCGAACCCCCCCTCGTCCGTCGACAGCAGCCCCTCCGCGGCGAGGCGGGTCAGCGCCTCCCGCACCGGGGTGCGCGACACGGAGAGGGTGCGGGCCAGCGTGGCGTCGACGATCCGCTCGCCCGGCGCGAACAGCCCGGCGCGCAGGCGGCAGCGCAGCTCGTCGTAGATCTGCGCCGACAGGGGCGCCGCCCGGACGATGCCGCCGAGCACCTGCTGCGCCGAACCCCGCGACAAGGGCGTTCTCCGTATGCCGTCGACCGTATACATTCACAGACGGATCCCATGAGATGTCAAGCGATCCCGCTTGCTGTACGCTCTCGCCGAACGTTTCCGAGGCCGCCCGCATGCCGACGCCCTATGCCCGCCTCCGCCGCCAGGCCGATGCCGCGCCCGAGGCCGTGTTCCTCGCCGCCCCGGCGTCCGCGGCCCTTCCCGACGCGCCGGACGGGCTCCGGATCACCTATGGCGAGGCGGCGGACCGGATCGAGGCGCTGCGCCGGTCCTACGTGGCCGCCGGCTATGGTCGCGGCGCCAGGGTGGCGCTCCTGCTGGAGAATCGGCCGGCCTTCGTCTTCCACTGGCTGGCGCTGAACGCCCTCGGCGTGGCGCTCCACCCGATCAATCCGGACCTGCGCAAGGACGACCTCGCCTACCAGCTCTCGGTCGCGCGGCCCGATCTCGCGGTGACCCTGCCGGAACGGCGCGACCAGATGGTGGAGGCCGGCATGCCCGCCGACCGCACCATCGTCGACGGCACGCCGCCGCCGTCCTGCCGGGCGACGGTCGACCGGCAGGAAGGGGCGGCGGACGACGAATGCGCCCTCCTCTTCACCTCGGGGACCACGGCGAAGCCGAAGGGCTGCGTGCTGTCCAACGCCTACGTCACCGGGATGGCGGACTGGTACACGACCCAGGGCGGCATCGCGGCGATGCGACCGGGGCGGGAGGTCATCCTCACGCCCCTGCCCCTCTTCCACATGAACGCGCTCGCGAACTCCTGCCTCGGTGCCATCACCATCGGCGGCACGCTCGTTCAGCTCGACCGTTTCCACGCGCGACGCTGGTGGCGCACGGTCGCGGATGCGGGCGCGACCGTCGTCCACTATCTCGGCGTCATGCCGGCCATCCTGCTGAAGCTGGAGCCCGAGGCCGCCGACACCGCCAATGCGGTCCGGTTCGGATTCGGTGCGGGCGTCGACCCCCGCCACCAGGAGAATTTCGAGGCCCGCTTCGGCTTCCCCCTGGTCGAGGCGTGGGCGATGACCGAGACCGGCGCCGGCGGGGTGACGACGACGGCGACCGGGCCCCGCCACGTGGGCCGGCGCTGCATCGGCCGGCCGCACGCCGGGATGGAGGTCCGCCTCGTGGACGACGAGGGACGGCCGGTCGAGACGGGCACGCCCGGCGAACTGCTCGTCCGCGCGACGGGCGCCGATCCGAAGCGCGCGTTCTTCACCCGCTATCTGAACGACCCCGCCGCGACCGACGAGGCGTGGGCCGGCGGGTGGTTCCACACCGGCGACGTGGTGCGGGAAGGGCCGGACGGCTCCCTCTTCTTCGTCGACCGCAAGAAGAACATCGTCCGCCGCTCGGGCGAGAACATCGCGGTGGTGGAGGTGGAGGGTGCGCTGGAGCTGGAGCCCGTGGTGGCCGGCGTGGCCGTGGCCCCGGTGCCCGACGAGATCCGCGGCGAGGAGGTGTGCGCGCTGGTGCGGCTGCGCGACGGCATCCCCGCCGATCCCGAGGCCGTGGCACGGCGCCTGATGGCGGGCTGCGCCGAACGGCTCGCCTACTTCAAGGTGCCGGGCTGGATCGCCTTCGTCGACGCGATCCCGGTGACCGCGACCCAGAAGCTCCAGCGCGGCGAGATCCGCACCCTGGCCGCCCGGATCGTGACGGAGGGGCCGGTGGTGGACCTGCGGGCGGAGAAGGGGCGGCTCAGGACCGGGGGGCACTGAAGCCATGGCGCGGCGCCGGGCCGGATACGACGACATCGTGGTGGCGGTGCCCGTCACCGTCCCCTACGTGCGCTTCTCCACCCACGGCGCCCACTGGTTCCTCGGCCGGGCGCTGGGCGAACTCGTCCGGCGCTCGGGCATCCCGAAGGCGGCGTTCGACGGGCTCTGCGTGTCGAGCTTCACCCTAGGCCCCGACACCGGGGTCACGTTCGTCCAGCACGTCGGGCTCTCGCCCCGCTGGCTCGACCACATCCCGATGGGCGGCAACTCGGGCGTCGCCGCGCTGCGGCGGGCGGCGCGCGCAGTGCAGGCCGGCGACGCCGAGGTCGTGGCCTGCATCGCCGGCGACACCAACCACGTCGACAGCTTCCGCCAGGGCCTCGCCGGCTTCAGCCAGTTCGCCAAGGATGCGGTCTATCCCTACGGAACCGGCGGTCCGAACGCGAGCTTCGCGTGGCTCACGGCCGACTACATGCGGACCTTCGGCGCGACGGCGGAGGATTTCGGGAAACTGTGCGTGGCACAGCGGGAGAACGCGCGCTCGTTCCCGCACGCATTGCTGCGCCGGCCGATGACGATGGCCGACTATCTCGCCTCGCGGATGATCGCGGATCCGGTGCGGATGTTCGACTGCGTGATGCCGTGCGCGGGCGGCGAGGCGGTGCTGGTGACCACGGCCGAAACCGCGGCGCGCCACGGGCTAAAGGCGGTGCGCCTGCTCGCCACCATCGAGCGGCACAACGCCTTTCCCGAGGACCCGGTGCAGTTCCGCGGCGGCTGGGCGATGGACCGGGACGACCTCTGGGCGCAGGCCGGCCTCGGGCCGGAGGACGTCGACGTCCTCCAGACCTACGACGACTATCCGGTCATCAACCTGCTCCAGATCGAGGATCTCGGGTTCTGCGCCAAGGGCGAGGCGCCGGACTTCGTGCGACGCCACACCTTCACGGTCGACGGCACCTTCCCGATGAACAGCTCGGGCGGGCAACTTTCGGTCGGTCAGGCCGGGGCCGCGGGCGGCTATCTCGGCCTGACCGACGCGGTGCGACAGCTGACCGGCGAGGCGCTGGGGGCCGCCGTGCCCGACTGCCGCGTGGCCGTGGTGAGCGGGTTCGGGATGATCGCCTACGACCGCGGCCTGTGCAGCGGGGCGGCCGTCCTGGCGGCCTGAACGGCGCGGCCGGATCGCGGCGTGCGGATGGACACCACCGGCGGGGGAGGTATG
>JBIJED010000119.1:0-7834 GCA_044343785.1 Azospirillales bacterium
GGGCACCGGCGGCACCGCCATCAGCACCGTGCCGCCGTCGGGCATGGCGTCGAGCTGGCGGGCGAGGCGTTCGGTCTGCGGCCCCGCCTTCCAGGCGTGGGGCAGGATTTCGGCCGCCGCCGCGTCATAGCCCGGCAGGGCCGCGAAGTTCATGTCGACGCCGGGCGCCAGGATCAGCCGGTCGTAAGGCAGGTCGGTCCCGTCGGCGAGGCGCACCCGCCGGGCCGTCGCATCCACCCCCGTCGCCGCCAGCGCCGCGACCGCGACGCCCGCCCGGCGCACGCCGTCGTAGCCGAAGCGCTGGTCGGCCATCGTGCGCAGCCCGCCCAGCACGAGGTTGCTGAACGGACAGGCGACGTAGCCCGCCCCGGTCGCCGCCGCGGGATCGACGAGCGTCGCCTCGACGCCGAGGCGCACGAGCGCCCGGGCGGCGACGGTCCCGGCGAACCCGCCGCCGACCACCACGACCCGGGGCCGCACTCGAGCGATCGCCGGCCGCGCGAGGCCGAGCGCGAGCGATCCGGCGAGGAGGGTCCGGCGCGCGAGGACCGGCCCCCTCACCGCCCGCCCCCCGCGATCCACGCGGCGATGGCGGCGGTCTCCGCCTCGTCGTAGCCGCGGGCGATGCGGTCCATGAGGACGGCCGGGCGCGAACCGTCCCGGAACGCCCGCATGGCCGTCACGATCTCGTCCGCCGGCCGCCCGGCGAGCGGGGGCATGGAGGAGGCCCGGCCGGGAGGGCCGTGGCATCCCGCGCACCCGTCCGCACCCGGCGGCGGCGTCTCGGCCGCGGCGGCGCCCGCCAGAAGGCAGGCGACCGCCGCGATCAACCGGACCGGCACGGTCCGGGCTCAGGCCCGCCGCAGGTCGTTGTGCTTCAGCGGCAGGTCGCGCACCCGCTTGCCGGTCGCGGCGAAGATCGCGTTCGCGACGGCGGGGGCGGCGACGAAGATCGTCGGTTCGCCCACGCCGCCCCAGAACCCGCCCGACGCCACCACCCGCGTCTCGACCGCCGGGAACTCGTCCATGCGGATGATCTGGTAGGTGTCGAGGTTCTCCTGCTCCACCTTGCCGGCCGCCAGCGTCATCTCGCCGTAGAGGAAGGCGGACAGGCCGTAGGCGAACGAGCCTTCGACCTGGGCCGCGATCTGCTGCGGGTTGACGGCGTGGCCACAGTCGGTGGCCGCGACGATGCGGTGGATCTTCAGCACGCCCGCCGCATCCACCGACACCTCCGCCGCCGCGGCGACGTAGCTGCCGTAGCCCATGTGCTGGGCGATGCCGCGGAACACGCCGGCCGGCGCCGGGCGGCCCCAGCCGATGCCGTCCGCCACCGCGTCCAGCACCGCGAGGTGCCTGGGCGACTTGCCCAACAGCATCTTGCGGCGGAACTGCCACGGGTCCTGGCCCGCCGCCTGCGCCACCTCGTCCATGAAGCACTCGAGGTAGTAGGCGTTCTGGTTGTTGCAGACGCCGCGCCAGAAGCCGGGGTTGACCGGCGGGTTGCGCATCGCGTGGTCGACGAGGACGTTCGGGATGTCGTAGCCGAACGTGCCCTCGGTCCCGCCCGGGTTCATGCCCTGGAAGATGATCGGGTCGCGGCCGTTCTGCAGGCCGGCCGGGTTGACGCCCGCCAGGATCGACTGGCCCGAGATGCGCATGCGGAAGCCGACGACGTTGCCGGCGGCGTCGAGGCCGGCCGACATCTTGGCCATGGTGATCGGGTGCAGCCACCCGTGCAGCATGTCCTCCTCGCGCGACCAGATGAGCTTGACCGGCGTGCCGGGCATCTCCTTGGCGATGAGCACCGCCTGGCGCACGTAGTCGTGGCTGGTCGCGCGGCGGCCGAACCCGCCGCCCGGATCGATGCGGTAGACCTCGCACTGCTGGACCGGGATGCCGGCCGCCGCGGCCGCGGTCGCGAGCGCGGCCTCGCCGTTCTGGGTCGGGCACCAGACCTCGCAGCGGTCGGCCGTCCATCTGGCGGTCGCCGTCTGCGGCTCCAGCGTCACGTGATGCTGGTGGGGGAAGTGGTAGGTCGCCTCGACCTTCCGCGCCGCCCCCGCGATGGCGCCGTCGGCGTCGCCCGCCTGATTGCCGACGAAGGCCTCCTTCGCCTCGAGGCCCTCCTTCAGCGTGGCGACGACCTGGGCGTGGGAGACCGCGGCGTTCGCGCCGAGGTCCCATTCCACCGGCAGCGCGTCGAGCGCGGTCTTCGCCCGCCACCAGGTGTCGGCGACGACGGCGACGCCGGTCTCGCCCACCTTCACCACCTTCTTGACGCCCTTCATGCCGGTGACGGCGGCGGCGTCGAACGACTTCACCTTGCCGCCCAGCACGGGGCAGTCGCGGATGGCGGCGTTCAGCATCCCCGGCATCGTCACGTCGATGCCGAACACCTTCTTGCCGTTCGTCTTGTCGACCGTGTCGAGGCGCGGCAGCGGCTTGCCGGCCAGCGTCCAGGTCGACGGGTCCTTCAGCGGCACGTCGGTCGGCGGCGTGATCTTCGCCGCGGCGTCGGCCACCTTGCCGTAGGTCGTCGAGCGGCCGGAGGCGGCGTGGGTGACGACACCCTTCGAGACGGTGCACGACGCGGCCGGCACGCCCCATTCGCGCGCGGCGGCCTCGACCAGCATCATGCGGGCGGCGGCCCCGCCCTTGCGGACGTACTCCTGCGACTGGCGGATGCCCTGGCTGCCGGCGGTCTGGAAGTTGCCCCACACCCGTTTGCGGGCGAGGTTCTGGCCCGGCGTCGGATATTCGGTCGTCACCCGCGCCCAGTCGCACTCCAGCTCCTCGGCGACGAGCTGGGCGAGGCCGGTCAGCGTGCCCTGGCCCATGTCGATCCGGGCGATGCGGATCACGACGGTCTCGTCGGGGCGCACCACGACCCAGGCGTTGATCTCAGGGCTTCCCGGCGTGGTCGCGGCCTCGGCCCGCGGCACGGAGAACCCGAAGGTGAAGCCGCCTGCGGCGGCGGCGGTTGCGGCGGACCCGGCCAGGAAACCCCGGCGGGACACGGCGAGCGTATCGGTCATCGTCCTCTCCCTCCCTCGTCGCGTGTCCGTCAGCCGGCCGCGCCGGTGGCCTGCTTGATCGCGGCCTTGATCCGGTTGTAGGTGCCGCAGCGGCAGATGTTGCTCATCTCCGCGACGATCTGGTCGTCGGTCGGCTTGGGCGTGCGGGCGACGAGCGCCGCGGCGGCCATGATCTGGCCGGACTGGCAGTAGCCGCACTGGGGCACGTCGAGCGCCACCCAGGCCTTCTGGAGCGGGTGGGAGAGGCCGTCGGGCGACAGCCCCTCGATGGTGACGATCTTCTGCTCGGGCTTCAGGTCCGACACCGCCATCTGGCAGGAGCGCATGACCTCGCCGTCGACGTGGACGCTGCACGCCCCGCACTGGCCGACGCCGCAGCCGAACTTGCTGCCGGTCAGGCCGATCTGCTCGCGGATCACCCACAGGAGCGGGGTGTCCGGCTCCGCGTCGACCTCGTGGACGACGCCGTTCACGTTCAGGCGGATCATCGATTTCCCTCCGTGCGACCGCTTTTCGTTCGGACCCGGCGGCCGGTCGGGGACCGTCGCCATGCCGTTGCATACAATTCCCCCTCATTAGACACCAAGCGCCGGGCCACGTCACGCGCGGAGAGGGGTTGGGCCGGCGACGGGCGGAACCGGCCGGCGGGAACGATCGCACCGCGTCTCGCACCCAACTGTTCACAACCGTGAGCCCTCGGCTATAAGGGCGCTCAAGGTGTCGTGGAAGACACCAAGGAACTTGGGGGTTTCATGAACCGTCTCGCAGCCTACGCGCTCGGCCTCGCGCTGGCCGGCGCCGCCGGCGCCACCTCCGCGCAGGACCGGCAGGTCACCATCGGCTTCGGCGCCGCCGTCACCGCACTCGATCCCCACTTCCACAACGTGGGGACCAACACGATGATCGGGTCGCACTTCTTCGACACGCTCATCCAGCAGGACGAGATGCAGCGCCTCCTGCCGGCGCTGGCGGTGTCCTGGAAGCCGATCAACGACAACACCTGGGAGCTGAAGCTCCGTCCGGACGTCAAGTTCCACGACGGCAGCGCCTTCGACGCCAAGGACGTGATCGCGACCTTCAAGCGCGCGCCGAACGTCCCGAACAGCCCGTCGTCCTTCGGCATCTACACCCGCCCGGTGAAGGAGGTGCGGGAGATCGATCCGCTGACGATCCACATGATCACCGACGGCCCCTATCCGCTGCTGCCGTCGGACATCTCGAACATCCTCATCATCTCCGACGCGTTCGAGACGGCGTCGACCGACGACTTCAACTCCGGCAAGGCCGTCGTCGGCACCGGTCCCTTCCGCTTCGGCTCCTACACGCCGGGCGAGCGCATCGTGATGGAGCGGAACCCCGCCTACTGGGAGGGGGCCGAGCCCTGGTCGCGCGTCACCTTCCGCATCATGACCAACAACGCCTCGCGCGTGGCGGCCCTGCTCGCCGGCGACGTCGACATGATCGAGCGCGTGCCGACGGCCGACATCGGCCAGCTGGGCCGCAACCAGAACGTCCGCATCGTCAGCGCGCCCTCGAACCGGCTCATCTACCTCCACATGGACCATGTGAAGGACCCGACGCCGTTCGTCACCGACAAGGCCGGCCAGCCGATCGCGAAGAACCCGCTGAAGGACCTGCGGGTGCGCCGCGCCATCTCCAAGGCGATCAACCGCCCGGCCATCGCCGAGCGGGTGATGGAGGGGCAGGCGATCCCCGCCGGCCAGCTCCTGCCCGACGGCTTCTTCGGCACCACGCCGACCCTGAAGCCCGAGGCGCTCGACGTGGAGGGCGCGCGGCGGCTCCTGGCCGAGGCCGGGTTCCCGAACGGCTTCCGCATGACGATCCACGGGCCGAACGACCGCTACATCAACGATGCGCAGGTCATCCAGGCGGTCGCGCAGATGCTGGCCCGCATCGGGATCGAGACGCAGGTGGATGCGATCCCCTGGGCCACCTACGCCACCCGCGCCTCGCGGCAGGAGTTCTCGCTGTTCCTCGTCGGCTGGGGGGCCGCCACCGGCGAGACCTCCTCGCCGCTGCGCTCGCTCCTCGCCACGGTCGACGCGGCGACGGGCATGGGTGCCTCCAACCGCGGCCGCTACTCGAACCCGGAGATGGACCGCATCCTCGCCGACGCGCTGCGGACGGTCGACGACAAGGCGCGCGAGGCGCTGCTCCAGAAGGCGGCCGAGGTGGCCGTGGGCGACCTCGGCATCATCCCGCTGCACTATGAGGTGTCGACCTGGGCCACCCGCCGGGGCTTCACCTACAAGGGCCGCGCGGACCAGTACACGCTGGCGAGCCACCTCCGTCCGGCGAACTGACGGGCGTCCGCACCCGGTCGGCGGCGGTTCCCCCGGGAGCGCCGCCGTCCCCTCCCGAGGAGGCGACCGCCCGTGACGGTGTTCATCATCCGGCGACTGATGCAGGCCGTCCTCGTCCTGATCGTGATGTCGCTGCTGGTCTTCGTCGGCGTCTACCAGATCGGCGACCCGATCGAGATCCTGATCGCCCCCGACGCGAACCAGCTCGAGCGCGAGGAGGCGCGGGCGCGCCTCGGCCTCGACAAGCCGATGTGGGAGCAGTACGGCCGGTTCGTGCTGAACGCCATGTCGGGCGACCTCGGACGGTCCTTCGTCTACAACCAGCCGCCGCTGGCGGTCATCTTCGAGCGCATGCCGGCGACGCTGGAGCTGGCGCTCGTCGCCATGCTGCTGACCGTCGCGGTCGGCATCCCGCTCGGCCTGATCGCCGGGCTGCGCCCGGACTCGATCGTGGGCAAGACGATCATGGCCGGCTCGGTGATCGGCTTCTCGCTGCCCTCCTTCTGGGTGGGGCTGACGCTGATCATGGTGTTCGCGGTGCAGTTCCAGGTCCTGCCCTCGACCGGGCGGGGCGCCGTCACGACGCTGTTCGGCGTGCCGTCCTCCTTGTGGACGACGGGGGGCTGGTCGCACGTGATCCTGCCGGCCTTCAACCTCGCGCTCTTCAACATCGCGCTGACCATCCGCCTCATCCGGGCCGGCGCGCGCGAGGCCATGCTGTCCGACTACGTCCGCTTCGCCCGGGCCAAGGGCCTCGCGTCGCGCCGGGTCATCGGCGTCCACGTGCTGAAGAACATCATGATCCCGGTGGTGACGATCCTGGGCCTCGAGTTCGGCGGCGTCATCGCCTTCGCCGTGGTGACCGAGAGCATCTTCGCCTGGCCCGGCATGGGGAAGCTGATCATCGACAGCATCAACCTGCTCGACCGGCCGATGATCGTCGCCTACCTGATGCTCATCGTCTTCATCGTCATCCTGATCAACCTGGTGGTCGACGTGCTCTACTGCGTGCTCGACCCGCGGGTCCGCCTGACGGACGTCGGCCGATGAGTGCCCCGACCGCCCCGGCGCCCCCGACCCCGGCGCCCCCAACCCCGGTGCCGGCCGCCCGCGGGGACGGCCCCGTCCTCCGCTTCGTGAAGGAGTTCGTGGAGAGCCCGATCGCCGTCGTCGGCCTCGTCGTCTTCGTGGCGATCGTGCTGTCGGCGGTGTTCGCGCCCTTCATCGCGCCCCAGAACCCGTTCGACCTCGGCCAGATCGACATCATGGACGGCCGGCTTCCGCCGGGCGCGGCGAGCGGGGACGGCAAGATCGTCTTCCGCCTCGGCACCGACGACCAGGGCCGCGACATGGTCTCGGCCATCCTCTACGGGCTGCGTACGAGCCTGATGGTGGGCGCATCCAGCGCCATCCTCGCGCTGGCGCTGGGTACGGCCGTCGGCCTCGTCGCCGCCTACGCCGGCGGGGCGGTCGACGCGATCGCCATGCGGGTCGTGGACATCCAGCTCTCCTTCCCCGCCATCCTGATCGCGCTGATCCTGATCGCCGTGCTGGGCAAGGGGGTCGACAAGGTCATCATCGCGCTGGTCACGGTGCAGTGGGCCTACTATGCCCGCACCGTGCGCGGATCGGCGCTGGCCGAGATGGGGCGCGAGTACATCGAGGCGGCGAAGAGCCTCGCCCTGCCGCGCTGGCGGGTGATCGTGCGCCACCTGCTGCCGAACTGCCTGCCCCCGCTGATCGTCGTGGCGACGGTGCAGATCGCGAACGCGGTGGCGCTGGAGGCCACGCTCTCCTTCCTCGGCCTCGGCGTGCCGATCACCGAGCCGTCGCTGGGCCTGCTGATCTCCAACGGGTTCCAGTACATGCTGTCCGGCCGCTACTGGATCAGCTTCTTCCCCGGCATCGCGCTGCTGGTCACGATCGTGTCGATCAACCTCGTGGGCGACCATCTGCGCGACATCCTGAACCCGAGGCTGAAGCGATGAGCGCCGAGACGCTCCGGGTCGAGGGGCTGCAGACCCACTTCTTCACCCGCGCCGGCGTGCTGAAGGCGGTCGACGGCGTCAGCGTCACGGTCGGGCGCGGCCGGGTGCTCGGCCTCGTGGGCGAGAGCGGGTCCGGCAAATCGGTCACCGGCTTCTCGATCATGGGCCTCGTGGATCCGCCGGGGCGCATCGTGGGCGGGCGGATCCTGTTCCAGGGGCGCGACATCGTCGGCCTTCCGGAGGGCGAGATGCGGCGGCTGCGCGGGTCGCGCATCGCCATGATCTTCCAGGACCCGATGATGACGCTGAACCCGGTCCTGCGGATCGACACGCAGATGATCGAGGCGGTGCGGGCGCACGAGAACGTGAGCAAGGCCGAGGCCCGCACCCGCTCGCGCGACGCGCTGGGCCGGGTCGGCATCCCCTCGCCCGACGAGCGGCTGAAGGCCTATCCGCACCAGTTCTCCGGCGGGATGCGCCAGCG